>DXDV01000060.1 GCA_019115345.1 Candidatus Intestinimonas stercorigallinarum
ACCATCCTGGTGGGCGTGGACGAGGAGAAGGTCCAGGCCGTCATCGACATCATCAAGGAGCACTCCCACTCCCGCAAGCAGATGATCCCCACCACCACCGAGATGAGCTACGGCTACTACCCCTCCATGCCGGTGGAGGTCACTGTGGGCGGCGCCACCATCTTCGTGGTGGACATCGAGCGCTTCGAGCGGGCCTGATGCGGGGTCTGGAGATCCTGGCGGGAAACCAGGCCGTCAAGCGCCGCCTGGCCGCCGGCCGGGGGCTCTCCCACGCCTACATCCTCTCCGGCCCCGCCGGCTGCGGCAAGCATACCCTGGCCGGGCTTCTCTCCCGGGCGCTGGTGTGCTCCGGCCCCGGGGAGGTCCCCTGCGGGACCTGCCCCGACTGCCGGAAGGCCCTCTCCGGCGTCCATCCCGACATCATCCGGGCGGGGGAGGGGGACAAGGACCTCAGCGTGTCCGCCGTCCGCGCCCTCCGCGCCGACGCCTATATCCGCCCCAACGAGGCGCCCCGGAAGGTCTACCTGCTCCAAAACGCCCACACCATGAACCAGAGCGCCCAGAACGCCCTGCTGAAGCTGCTGGAGGAGGGCCCGCCCTACGCCGCCTTCCTCCTCCTCACCGAGAACGCCGGGGCCATCCTGCCCACGGTGCGCTCCCGGTGCGAGCTCCTTCCCCTCAGCCCCGTCACCGAGGAGGAGGCCGGGGCCGCCCTGGCCGCCCGCTTCCCCCAACTGCCCCGGGAGCAGGTGGCCGACGCCGCCCGCCGGTGCCAGGGGGTGCTGGGCCGGGGGGTGGCCTTGCTCTCCGACGGCGGCGGCGAGGGCCGGACGGTGGGGGAGACCGCCCAGAGGCTGGTGGGCCTGCTGCTGGACGGCCCGGAGCCGGCGGCCCTGGAGCTGTGCGTGGGGCTGGAGAAGTGGACCCGGGAGGACCTGGCCCTCCTGCTGGAGGAGTCGGTGGAGCTGGTCCGGGTCCGGGCCGAGGAGGGCCGGGAGCCCAAAAAGGCCCTGGCGCTGGCCGCCCGGCTGGAGGAGGTCCGGCGGGGCCTGGACTTCCACCTGGGCCCCGGACACGCCATGGGCTGGCTGTGCGCGGACTCCTTTTTAAATTAGAGATACGAGGTATCCCCATGACTGAGATCATCGGCGTCCGCTTCAAAAGCGGCGGCAAGCAATATTATTTCGACCCCCAGGGCGTCCGGGTGGAGCCGGGCCAGGGGGTCATCATCGAGACCGCCCGGGGGGTGGAGTACGGCCACTGCGTCCAGGGCAACACCATGGTGCCCGACGAGTCGGTGGTGCCCCCCTTGCGGCCCATGCTCCGGCTGGCCACCCCCGAGGACGAAAAGACGGTGGAGCGCAACCGGGAAAAGGAGGCCAAGGCCTTCCGCATCTGCCAGGAGAAGATCGCCCAGCACGGCCTGGAGATGAAGCTGGTGGAGGTGGAGTACAACTTCGAGGGGAACAAGATCCTCTTCTTCTTCACCGCCGAGGGCCGGGTGGACTTCCGCGCCCTGGTGAAGGACCTGGCCGGCGTCTTTCACACCCGCATCGAGCTGCGGCAGATCGGCGTCCGGGACGAGGCCAAAATGCTGGGGGGCCTGGGCATCTGCGGCCGTCCCTTCTGCTGCTCGGGATTCCTGGACGAGTTCCAGCCCGTCTCCATCAAGATGGCCAAGACCCAGAACCTCTCCCTCAACCCCACAAAGATCTCGGGCACCTGCGGGCGGCTCATGTGCTGCCTGAAGTACGAGCAGGAGGCCTACGAGGACGCCGTGAAGCGCATGCCCAAGCAGGAGTCCTTCGTGGAGACCCCCGACGGGGTGGGCACCGTGTGCCAGGTGAACCTCCTCAAGGAGCAGGTGAAGGTCCGGCTGGACGACGCCCCGGAGAGTCCAAAGTGCTATCACAACTGTGAGATCTGCGTGGTCCGCAACGGCAAGGGCAAGCGGCCGGAGGACTACGTGCCCCCGCCCCCGGAGGAGCTGGCCCGGCGGCGGTATGTGCCGCCCCGGGAGGAGGGGGTGTGGGAGACTCCGTCCCCCGCCCGTTCGGCCCTGTCCGAGGCCCTGGAGCGGGTATTCCAGGCGGCGGAGGAGAGCGCCCAGCCCACCCGGGAGAAGAAATCCGCCCCCCAGGAGCGGGGGAGCCGCAGCCGGGGCGGGTCCCGGCGGCGGAAGGGGAGCGGCGAGGGCGGCAAGCCCCAGCCCCAGGAGGCCGCCACCGAGAAAAAGAAGGAGCAGGCCCCCAAGGGGGAGGGCCGTCCCGGCCGGTCCGGCAAGGGCAGGGGGGAGAAGCCCCAGCCCGCCCCCCAGGACCAGGCTCCCAGGGAGCCGGGACAGGGTGGGGAGAAGAAGGCCGCCTCCAACCGGAGCCGGAACCGCCGGCGCCGCCGTCCCGACCACGGCGGACAGCAGCCCAAGCCCCCAGCGGCGGAATAACAGATGCAAAAAGCGCCCGTCCGGCGATGCCGGACGGGCGCTTTTTGCGGCCTGGATCACGTCTGCATCGCTCCCCCTGGACGGGGGAGCTGTCCGGCGCAGCCGGACTGAGGGGGTGAACGGAAGGGAACACCGCATCTCTCTCCGTCATTCTGAGCGTTCCTTCTTTGTCATTCTGAGCGAAGCGAAGAATCCGTTTTCTCCCGTCCTTTTCCGTAGCAGAAAGGCACAAAGACAAGGGATGCGGATTCTTCGGCCTGCGGCCTCAGAATGACGGAAAGAGGCGTGGTTCTTCTTTGTGTGGGGCGCGGCGACCCGGCGCGCCCGCGAAAACACGGTGCCGCATCCATAGGGTGGGCGGCCAAAGGCCGCCCCTACGAAAACGCCGCAGAACATGTGGGTAGGGGCGGCCTTTGGCCGCCCGCCCGGCGGCGGCGCGCTTGCCGTCTCGCGGAGAGGTTTCCACAAGCAGAGGCGGGCGCATCCTGCGATGCGCCCGCCTGTCGTCGTTCCTATACCGGTCTGCTCAGCCCTGTCCGGCCGCCTCCCGGGCGGCGATGTCGGCCTGGGCCTTGGACTCCAGGGCCTCGGCCTCCTCTTTGGGGACCTCCCGGATGAGGATGAAGGGGGTGAGCTGCCGGACCTGGCCGGCGGGGTTGTCCCCGATGAGCCCCGCCAGCTTCTTGTCGGGCCAGTCCTTCAGGGCCGAGCACTTGCCCAGGATCTCCTGGGCCAGGGCGTTGGCGTCCACGATCATGGAGACCACCCCGGTGTCCCGGAGCACCTTTTCGCATACCCCGTCGGGGTCGGCGGGGATGCGGATGCCCATTTCGGCGTACTCCTCGATGTCGTGGCCGAAGAAGCCGTCCAGGCCGTAGACCTCGTCCCCGGCGATCTTGTAGAAGGTGCCGTGGACCCCCCGCAGCTTGTCGATGGCGGCCCGGAAGGCGGCCCACAAAATTTTGGGCGCGCCGCACTGGTTGATGGCGAACTGCATCTTGTAAGGCACGCCGGCGCCGGGACCGGCGGCGGTCTGGGCCACGAAGCGGCAGAGGATGTTGGCCAGCAGGCCGGGCTTCACGTCCTCGGCGTAGACCACCCGCTTCTGGCACAGGGAGACGATCTTCTCGCTCACCGAGACGATGTCGCCCGGCTGCCACACCGGGACCACGTACTGCCGCACCAGGGCGTCGTAGTCGTCTCCCACGTGGACGAAGGGGATCTGGATGGCGTGGCGGGCGTAGGTCCTGCCCTCCACCTCGATGATGAGCTTTTTCGTGGCGTTGACATAAAAATCTTTCGCTTCCATAGCCGCTCCTTTTTCTGCTATCTCCGGGAGGGAGGTCCCTCCGTCGTTCTCTCATGAGCCGGGCGGGCCCGGCGGCACGGTAAAAGTATAGCCGTTTCCCGGGAAAAATCAACCCTTGGACTCCATTTTTCCCCAAAATCGGGGAATAGAATGGGAAGAGCCGGAGAGACTAGGTGAGAAAGGAGGGAGCGCCGTGTTCGGACGGAAGAAGGGGGCGGGGGAGACCGTGCCGCCCCACCCCCGCCCGGAGCCCCGGGTGGAGGGCCCTCTCACCCCGGAAAACATGGAGCGGGCCTTTGGGGGCTGCGTGGACTTCGCCAAGCGGCAGGTGGCCCTGGGGGGCGACCCCCGGCGGACGGCCACCCTCTGCTACCTCTCCGGCATGGTGAAGATGGAGCGGGTGAGCGACTATATCCTCCGGCCCCTGGCCCAGGACGGGGCCCTGGCCGCCTGCACCGAGGAGGAGGTGGTGGAGCGGGTCCGGAAGGGGGCCCTCTACAACCTCATCCTGGAGGAGCGGACCACCGCCGACCAGGGGGTCTTCGACCTGGTCAACGGCTGGTGCCTGCTCTTCTTCCCCAAGACCGGGAAGGTCCTCTCCTTCCTGGTCCAGACGGAGGAGAAGCGGGCCGTCTCCCCCTCGGAGAACGAGCCCCCCATCAAGGGCCCCAGGGACGGCTTCGTGGAGACCATCCGCACCAACACCTCCATCCTCCGCCGCCGGGTGCGGACCCCCGCCCTGCGCATCCGGGAGCGGCTGGTGGGGCGGCAGACGGTGACCCCGGTGGACCTGGTGTGGGTGGAGGGCATCGCCAACCCCGAGACGGTGGCCGCCGTGGAGGCCCGGCTGGATGCCATGGACATCGACGGCCTCATCTCCCCGGCCAGTTTGGAGGAGTACCTGGCCGGCGACCTCCGCACCGCCTTCCCCACCATCCTCTCCACCGAGCGGCCCGACCGCTTCTCCGCCGGACTGGTGGAGGGCCGGGTGGGACTGCTGGTGGACGGCCTGCCCATGGGCTGGCTGCTGCCCGCCGGGCTGAGCCAGTTCTTCCGCACCCCCCAGGACAAGGCCCTGAGCTGGATGGCCGCCTCGGCCCTGCTCCTCCTGCGGTACCTGTGCATGCTCACCACCCTCTTTCTCCCCGCCCTCTATATCGCCGCCGTCACCTTCCACCTGGAGCTGCTGCCCACCCGGCTGGCCCTGGCCATCGTGGCCGCCAAGCAGGACGTGCCCTTCACCACCATCTTTGAGGTGCTC
>DXDV01000061.1 GCA_019115345.1 Candidatus Intestinimonas stercorigallinarum
GGTTCGGCAAGTGCCGCTTCGCCCTGGCGGTGAAGGCGGGCACCGACTTCTACGGCACCTACAAGACCCGGCGCATCGCCAGCAAATACCCCAACGTGGCCCGGTCCTTCTTCGAGAAGAAGGGCATGGACGTGGACATCATCAAAATCGAGGGCTCGGTGGAGCTGGCCCCCATTCTGGACCTGGCCGACGCCATCGTGGACATCGTGGAGACGGGCTCCACCCTGAAGGCCAACGGCCTGGTGCCCATCGAGGACGTCTGCCGGGTGAGCGCCCGGCTCATCGTCAACACCGCCAGCATGAAGCTCCACAAGGAGGCCATCGACGACTTTATCAGCCGCTGTGAGCGGGAATTGGAGAGACGGACATGATCGAGATCATCAAAGCCGACGGACGGGCGGAGGGGGAGCGCATCGACGCCATGCGGGCCAGAGCCGCCCAGGTGGGGGCCGGTATTCAGCGGGCGGTCTCCGCCGTCATGGAGGACGTGAAGGCCCGGGGCTATGAGGCGGTGAAGGAGTACTCCCTCCGCTTCGACGGCACCGAGCCCTATGAGCTTAGCCAGGCCGACCTGACGGCGGCCTGCGACCGCTGCCCCAAAGACCTCATCGCCGCCCTGGAGCACGCGGCGGCCAACATCCGGGACTACAACGAAAAGCTGCTGGTGAAGAGCCGGGAGTGGACCTCCCCCGACGGCGGCGTGGTGGGGCGCGTCGTCCGGGGCCTCACCCGGGTGGGCGTTTACGTCCCCGGCGGCACGGCGGCCTACCCCAGCAGCGTGCTGATGAACGCCGTCCCCGCCAAGGTGGCGGGGGTGGAGGAGATCGTCATGGTGACTCCCCCCACCGAGAATCTGAGCGACGCCGTCCTGGCCGCCGCCAAGATCGCCGGGGTGGACCGCTGCATCGCCGTGGGCGGGGCCCAGGCGGTGGCCGCCCTCACCTATGGGGCGGGCTTCATCCCCAAGGTGGACAAGCTGGTGGGGCCGGGCAACGCCTATGTGGCCGCCGCCAAGCGTCTGGCCTACGGCGAGCTGGACATCGACATGGTGGCGGGGCCCTCCGAGGTGCTGGTCATTGCCGATGGGACGGCGGACCCCAGGTTCGTGGCCGCCGACCTCCTGAGCCAGGCCGAGCACGACAAGCTGGCCTCCGCCGTCCTCCTCACCGACGACCTGGAGCTGGCCCGGGCGGTGGACGCCGAGATCGTGCGCCAGACCGGATATTTGAGCCGCTCCGAGATCATGGAGGCATCCCTCCGGGACTTCGGCTGCGCCATCGTCTGCGAGACCCTGGACGACTGCGCCGCCCTGGCCAACGAGATCGCCCCGGAGCACCTGGAGATCGTCACCAACCACCCCCGGGCCCTGCTGCCCCAGGTCAAAAACGCCGGAGCGGTGTTCCTGGGGAGCTGGTCGCCGGAGCCCCTGGGGGACTACCTGGCCGGACCCGACCACGTGCTGCCCACCAGCGGCACCGCCCGGTTCTTCTCCCCCCTGAGCGTGGACAGCTTCCTCAAGAGCATGAGCGTCATCCAGTACGACCGCGCCAGCCTGGCCCCCATCCGGGACCAGATCATCACCCTGGCCGAGAGCGAGAAGCTCACCGCCCACGCCAACTCCATCCGGGTGCGGTTTGAAGAGGAGGGAGTCTGATGAACGTCCCTGTGTACCGGGAAGGGGAGGGGCCCCTCCGGGCCTATGCCATCCAGCGCAAGACCAAGGAGACCGACATCCAGCTCTCCCTGTCTCTGGAGGGCGGGGAGGTGGCGGTCCAGACCGGCATCGGCTTTTTCGACCACATGCTCACCGCCTTCGCCTTTTACGGCGGCCTGGGCCTGGAGCTGACCGTGAAGGGCGATTTGGAGGTGGACGGCCACCACACGGTGGAGGACGTGGGCATCGTCCTGGGCCAGGCCCTGAGCCGCGCCCTGGGGGACCGGAAGGGCATCCGCCGCTTCGCCTCCGCCTACATCCCCATGGACGAGGCGCTGTGCTTCACCGCCCTGGACTTCTCCAACCGCCCCTACCTGGTCTTTGACGCCGCCATGCCCCAGCCCATGATCGGGGGCTATGATGCCTGCCTCACCGAGGAGTTCATGCGGGCCTTCGCCGTGAACAGCGGCCTGACCCTGCATATGAAGTGCCTCTATGGAAAAAACGCCCACCACATCACCGAGGCCCTCTTCAAGTCCCTGGGGGTGGCGGTGAAGGAGGCGGTGGCCGTCACCGGCGCCGGCGTCACCTCCACCAAGGGGGTGCTCTGATGGGTTACACCGCCATCGTGGACTACGGCGTGGGCAATTTGAGGAGCGTCACCAACGCCATGGCCTACCTGGGGCTGGAGACCAAGGTCACCGGCGGCGCCGGGGAGCTGGAAAGGGCCGACGCCATCATCCTGCCCGGCGTGGGGGCCTTCCCCGACGCGGCGGAGAAGCTGCGGGGGACGGGGCTGGACAAGACCATCCTGGCCCAGGCGGGGAAAAAGCCCATCTTGGGCATCTGCCTGGGGATGCAGCTCCTCTTCGAACTGGGGGAGGAGGTGCGGCCCTGCGCGGGGCTGGGCCTGGTGGGGGGCAGCGTGAAAAGGATCGAGACCTCCCACAAGCTGCCCCACATCGGCTGGAACAGCCTGACCTTTCCCAATCCCTCCCCCCTCTTTGCGGGCGTGGAGGAGGGGAGCTATGTCTACTTTGTCCACTCCTTCTGCGCCGTGGCCTCTGATCCAGCTACCGTCCTCGCCCGGACCGACTACGGCGTGCCGGTGACCGCCGCCGTGGGGAAGGGGAGCGTATACGGCTGCCAGTTCCACCCGGAGAAGAGCGGCGAGGTGGGATTGCAGATCCTGAAGAATTTTGGAGGGCTGAACCGATGATCCTGCTGCCTGCCATCGACATGAAGGACGGCCGATGCGTCCGTCTCAAGAAAGGGGATTTCGGCACGGTCCACCAGGTGGCGAGCAGCGCCCTGGAGACCGCCCGCCGCTTCGCCGACGCCGGGGCCGCCTGGGTCCATATGGTGGATCTGGACGGGGCCCGGGACGGCACCCGGAAGAATTTCCCCTTCATCTACGAGGTCATCCAACAGTCCGGCCTGAAGGTGGAGCTGGGGGGCGGCATCAAGACCGTCCCCGACCTCATCACCGTGGTGGAGTCCGGCGTGGCCCGGGCGGTCATCGGCTCCGCCGCCGTCACCCACCCGGAGGTGGTCACCTACGCCCTGGACCAGTGGGGTCCCGACCGGGTGGCGGTGGGCATCGACTGCCTGAACGGCAAGGTCCGCACCGCCGGCTGGGAGGAGGACGCCGGGCTGGACGCCGTGACCTTCGCCCGGCAGATGGAGGAGCTGGGGGTGCAGACCATCGTCTACACCGACATCGCCACCGACGGCATGCTCTCGGGGCCCTCCTACGACCAGCTCACCGCCCTTCAGAGGGCGGTCGGCTGCCGCATCGTGGCCTCCGGCGGGGTCACCACCCTGGACGACATCAAGCGCCTGCGGGACCTGGGGCTCTATGCCGCCATCATCGGCAAGGCCTACTACGCCGGTACCCTGGACCTGGCCGAGGCCGTAAAGGAGGCGGGGGAACAGTGTTAGCCAAGCGGATCATCCCCTGCCTGGACGTCCGGGACGGCCGGGTGGTGAAGGGGGTCAACTTTGTCAACATCCGGGACGCGGGCGACCCGGTGGAGCTGGCCAAATACTACTCCGACCAGGGGGCGGACGAGATCGTCTTTCTGGACATCACCGCCACCAGCGACGCCCGGGACACCGTGGCCGACGTGGTGGAGCACACCGCGTCCCAGGTCTTTGTGCCCCTCACCGTGGGGGGCGGCATCCGGACCCTGGAGGATTTCCGGCGGCTCCTCCGGGCGGGGGCGGACAAGATCTCGGTGAATTCCGCCGCCGTGGCCCGGCCGGAGCTCATTTCCGAGGCGGCGGAGCGGTTCGGCTCCCAGTGCGTGGTGCTGGCGGTGGACGCCCGCGCCCGGGGAGACGGCGGCTGGGAGGTGGTGGTCCACGGCGGGCGCAAGCCCACGGGCATGGACCTCATCGACTGGGTGAAGCGGGGGGAGGCCCTGGGAGCGGGGGAGATCCTCCTCACCTCCATGGACGCCGACGGCACCAAGGCGGGGTTTGACCTGGGCATGACCAGGGCGGTCACCGAGGCGGTGTCCATCCCCGTCATCGCCTCCGGTGGCTGCGGTTCCCTGGCCCATTTCGCGGAGGTCTTTGAAAAAACCGGCTGCGACGCCGCCCTGGCGGCCTCGCTGTTCCACTTCGGGGAGCTCACCGTGCCCCAGGTAAAGGACTATCTCCGGGCGCGGGGCATCCCGGCACGCTGAGGAGGGAGCGCCCATGTTGGACGATATTCTGGATCTGGCCGCCGACCTGGTGGGGGACACGGCGGCCGAGCTGCTGGGCTCCGGCGGAACGCGGCGGAAGGGAAGCCGGCCGGCCCCCCAGGGGACCCGGCGGCAGCCGCAGGCCGCAAGGCCCCAGGCGGCGAAAGCCCAGGCCCGCCCGGTCAAGGCGGAGAGAAAAACCACCGCCAAGCGGCAAAAGCGGGGGGAGGACCCCTGGGACTGGAAGGAGGAGAAGCCCCCCTGGGAGGGCTGAGCGAGACGAATGTTTGATTTGGACCAACTGTTTCAGAAGGACCCGCTGATCCCCGTCATCATTCAGGACGCGGAGACCCGGGAGGTGCTGATGCTGGGCTTCACCAACAAAGAGGCGGTGGAGCTGACCTTGAAAACCGGGACGGCCTGGTTCTGGTCCCGGAGCCGGCGGCAGCTGTGGAACAAGGGGGAGACCTCGGGGAACTTCCTCCATGTGGCGGAGGTGCGCACCGACTGCGACACCGACACCCTCCTCTATCTGTGCCGGCCCGACGGCCCCACCTGCCACACGGGAGCCCGGAGCTGCTTTTTCAATCTGATCCCCATGGAAGGAAAGGACGATACGCCATGAACGACACCCTGGAGAAGCTCTACCAGGTGGTGCTGGACCGGAAGGCCCACCCCCAGGAGGGCTCTTATACCTGCTACCTCTTCGACAAGGGTCTGGACAAGATCCTCAAGAAGGTGGGGGAGGAGTGCAGTGAGACCATCATCGCCGCCAAGAACGGCGTGGAGAGCGACACGGTGGGGGAGATCTCCGACCTGCTCTACCATCTGACGGTCATGATGGCAGCGCAGGGCATCCCCCTGGAGGCGGTGCTCTCCGAGCTGGAGGAGCGCAGCCGGAAGATCGGCAATCTGAAGCAATTCCACCAGAGCGACCACAATACATAATAAGAAATATAAACAGCACCCCATTTGCCGGACCGCGTTCCATGCCGTCCGACAAATGGGGTGCTGTCTGTTCAAAAGGGGAGTTGTGGGCAAAACCGCCCCAGATTTTGGGGGGTGTACGGACAATGGGCTAACACAGTTCCTTAACGAAGAAATAGTGGCCGTATCCGCCCACGGCGGGCTCCACGGCGCCGAAGCGCCGGTAGCCCAGCTTCTCGTAGAAGCCGGGGGCCTGGAAGCCGAAGGTGTTGAGCTCCAGACGGCGGGCGCCCTGCCGGGCGGCCCGCGCCTCCAGCGCGCGCAGGATGCGGGCGCCCAGGCCGGCGCCCCGGTGGTCCTCCGCCACCCAGAGCACGTCCAGCATGGCCAGCTCCCCCATCCGGAAGGCGTCGCAGCCGCCGATGAGCCGTCCATCCTCTCCGGTGACCGCCAGGGAGAGATCCTCCATGTCGGGCACGAAGGCCCGGTTGTACCCACGCAGTCCCGCGTGGACGGCCTCGCTTTCCGGCTCTCCCGCCGGTCGGATCACATAGGCTTCCATACTCACTCCATATCAAAGGGCGGCAGATCCCGGCTCTGGGGAATGGCGTCCCCCTCGAACTCCAGCTCCTCGGGTACCGGCTCGGGCGCCCGGTCCACCATGCCCTGCTTGAACTGCATCTCCTGCCACTGCTCCTTGGTGATGAGGACCTGCCGGGGCTTGGAGCCCTCGAAGGGGCCCACCACGCCCTTGGTCTCCATCTGGTCCACCAGGCGGGCGGCCCGGGAATAGCCCAGCTTCAGCCGCCGCTGGAGCATGGAGACGCTGGCCATGCCGGTCTCCACCACCACCTCGATGGCGGCGGGGAGGAGCTCGTCGAACTCCTCTCCCGGCTCCTCGGGGGCGGAGCCGCCGGCGCCCTTGCCGCCCTTGTCCTTCTCGGCGGCGTGGCGCTCGATCTCGTGGATGACCGACTCGTCGTACTCCACGGTGCTCTGGTCCTTGATGAAGCTCACCACCGCGGCAACCTCCTCGTCGGAGATGAGGCAGCCCTGGACCCGCTGGGGCTTGCCGGAGCCCAGGGGGAAGTAGAGCATGTCGCCCCGGCCCACCAGCTTTTCGGCGCCGGTGGTGTCCAGGATGATGCGGGACTCCAGGGCGGAGGCCACGGCGAAGGCGATGCGGCTGGGGATGTTGGCCTTCATGAGGCCGGTAATGACGTCGGCGGAGGGCCGCTGGGTGGCGATGATGAGGTGCATGCCGGCGGCGCGGCCCATCTGGGCCACCCGGCAGATGGACTCCTCCACCTCCTTGGCCGCCACCAGCATCAAATCGGCCAGCTCGTCGATGACCACCACGATCTGGGGCATCTTGTCCATGCCCTCGGTCCGGGCGGCGTGGGCATTGTAGGAGGCCAGGTCCCGGACCCCCACCTCGGAGAAGGCCCGGTAGCGCTTCATCATCTCGGTGACCGCCCACTGGAGGGCCCCGGCGGCCTTCTTGGGATCGGTGACCACGGGGATGAGCAGATGGGGGATGCCATT
>DXDV01000062.1 GCA_019115345.1 Candidatus Intestinimonas stercorigallinarum
CAACTTCCATTCTACCAGAAGGTTTTTTCACTATGTAATTCTTTTTACTCTCCCCAGCATAGCTGGGGGTTGTCGTTGCGCTAAAGCGGCAACAAAGCAAAGCTGAGACTGGACAGCCCAAAAATATGGACTGTCCAGTCTCAGCTTTGACATATTCCAACAAGGCCTAGTCCAGCTCCACCAGGAACTGGGCGATATGCTCCATGGCCCGGGCGGCCCTTTTCATGGGGAACATCTGAAAGACGTGCCACATGTCGGGCCAGACCTCCAGCCGGCAGGGGGTGCCGGCCTGGACCAGCCGGTCCCGCAGGCGGATGGAGTCGGAGAGGAGGATCTCATTGGTACCGGCCTGGATGAGGACGGGGGGGAGATGGCGCAGGTTTCCAAAGAGGGGGGAGAGCATGGGGTCGGACAGGTCCATGCCGGGAGCGTAGACGCCCCGCACCGCCTTGATGTAGTCCAGGGTGAGCATGGGATCGGCCTCCCGCCGCTCCTCATAAGACCGGCCGCTGGCGGTCATATCGGTCCAGGGGGAGAGGAGGACCAGCCGCCGGGGGAGCAGCCGGCCGGCCTCCCGGAGATGCATGGTGAGCACCAGGGCCAGGTTGCCGCCGGCGGAATCGCCGGCCACCACCACGTCCCGTGCGCCGTAGCCCAGGTGCATCAGATAGTCCCAGGCCTTGACGGCGTCCTCCAGGGGGGCGGGATAGGGGTGCTCCGGGGCCAGCCGGTACTCAAAGGCCAGCACCTCCCAGCCGGTGGCGTTTGCCAGCTTGGCGGCCAGGATCCGGGCGTAGCCCAGGTTCCCGCTGGTATAGCCCCCGCCGTGGCAGTAGAGGATGACGCGGCGCTTGTCGTGTCCCCGTTCAGGGCGGGCCCATGCGGCGGGCATCCCCTGAAGGTCGAAGGGCTCCCAGCTCATGCCCAGCATGGGAGCCACCAGCCGTCCCAGCAGCTCCTGACCCCTGCGCTGGCGTTCCAGGTCCTCCGGCTCCATGGAGTCGGGAGAGGCGGCGGAGTGTATGGCCTTGAGGGCGCTCATCACGGCCCTCGTCCCCTTCTGCTCGGCGGCCTTGCCGTTGGGGGAGAGGGGTGAGAGGCGCTTTGTGTTTCGTTCCTTTGGTTTCATCGTGTGGGCCTCCTGTCAGTCTGAGCGGGGATCCCGCAAAAATCATTTTACAGGACGCAGCCCGGAATTGCAAGGGCGGAGCGCTTGTGCTCCGGCGCCTTACATAGTATAATAAGACAACATAATGAGAAAGACACCAGAGGGAGGGGGGAGCTGCCGTGGCCGGGAAAAAGAAAAAGGAATGGTACCGCCTGGACAACGCCGCCATGATGTACTCCGCCATCCAGCGGGAGAACTACTCGGCCATCTACCGCTTTTCCGCCGTCATGACGGAGCTGGTGGACCCCGCCGCCCTCCAGCGGGCCATCGACAAGACCATGCCCCGGTTCCCCAGCTTCCGGGTCCACATCAAGCGGGGCTTTTTTTGGTACTATTTCGAGCCCAACGACGCCCCCGGCCCCTTTCTGAAGGAGGACATGAGCAACCCGTGCCAGCCGGTGCGCTTCCGGGAGGACGACGGCTGGCTCATCCGGTTCTTCTACTACGGACACCGGATCTCTCTGGAGGTCTTTCACGCGCTGGCCGACGGAGCGGGGGCTCTGACCCTCTTCCGCACCCTGCTGGCGGTCTATCTGCGGGAGCTGGGCCATGACATCCCCAACACCGGCGGCGTCCTGGATGTGGACGGGCCGCCCGATCCCCAGGAGCAGGAGGACGCCTACTTCCGCTACGCCAAATCCCGGGTCCGGCGGGGTATGGGGGAGAGCAAAGCCTATCAAAACACCGGCACCCCGGAGCCCTTTTACACCCTGAACGTCACCATGGGCCTGGTCCCTCTGGACCGGCTCCGGGAGGTGGCCAAGGGCTACGGCGCCTCGGTGACGGAATACCTGTCGGCGGTGCTCATCGCCGCCATCCTGGCCAAGCAGCGCCGGGAGGGCCGGCGCCGGGAGCTTCCGGTGGCTCTGGCGGTGCCCATCAACCTCCGGCCCCACTTTCCCTCCCGCACCCTGCGCAACTTTATCCTGACGGTGCGGCCGGTCATCGACCCGGAGCTGGGGGACTACACCTTCCCGGAGATCGTCTCCCAGGTCCACCACCATATGCGTCTCCACATCAGCCGCCAGGAGATGCAGGCGGTGATCACCCGGAACGTGATGCTCCAGAAAAACCGCCTGCTCCAGCTGGTGCCGGCGCCGCTGAAAAATCTCTCCATGGCTCTGAGCTATAAGCTGGTGGGCTGCCGGCCCTATTCCACCACCTATACCAACCCCGGCGCCTTCACCGTGCCGCCGGAGATGGCGTCCCACATCCAGCGCATGGAGGTCATCCTGGGCCAGTCCTACGACGCCCGGAGCAACTGCGCCTCCATTAGCTACGGCAACACCATGGAGATCACCTTTGCCGGCACGGTGAAGGAGACCGACGTGGAGCGGGACTTTTTCCGGCATCTGGTCCGGGAGGGCATCCACGTCAAGGTCATTTCCAACCGGAACGGACCCGGCCAGGCGGTCCATTGAGGAGAAGGAGAGGAGCATCTCATGTCATACTGTGTCAACTGCGGGGTGGAGCTGGACGCCGCCGCCGCTTCCTGCCCGCTGTGCCAGACGCCGGTGGTCAATCCCCGGCAGCCGGTGGATGCTGAGCTGCCGCCACCCTTTCCCAGCCGCCGGGAGGAGGTGCAGCCGGTGAGCAAGCTGGAGCTGGCCTTCCTGCTCACCGCCATGCTGGGCTCGGTGGCGGTGGTCTGCGGCCTTTTGAATCTCTTTTTCCTCCACTCCGGCCGGCCTTGGTCCCTCTACGTCGTGGGAGCGGCGGTGATGCTGTGGATCTGGCTGGTGCTCCCCCTGATCTTTCGCGGGATGCCCCTGTGGGTCCGGCTGGGGCTGGACGCCTGTGCTGTGGGGGTGTACGTCTATCTCATCTCCATCGACCTCCACGGCCTGGGCTGGTACCTGGGCCTGGCCCTGCCCATCATCCTCACCGGCGGCGCCATTGTGGTGGCCCTGGGCTTCATCCTCAGCCGGGGCCGGTCCAACCTCTCCGGCGTCACCCTCATCATCGGCGCCATCGGCCTTTTCGTCATGAGCATCGAGCTCTACGTGGACCGCTGGCTCCACCAGACCTATCAGCCCGGCTGGTCCCTGGTGGTGGCGGCGGTGTGCGTCGCCCTCATCATCCCGCTGGTGGTGGTCCGGCGGCGTCCCGCCCTCCGGGACGAGGTGCGCCGCAGATTCCACATGTGATAGACG
>DXDV01000063.1 GCA_019115345.1 Candidatus Intestinimonas stercorigallinarum
GCCGCCCGCCTGTCCAGATGCCACCCTGCGGGCGGCCACAGGCCGCCCCTACCCGCGTCATCCTGCGCCCGTCGAAGAAGCGATCGGCTCCCTCTCCGAGGGAGCTGTCGCCAAAGGCGACTGAGGGAGTCCGCCGCCTGGTTCGCCGCGCCCCACGGACAGCGCTTGCCGCAGGGGAAAAACCATCCCCCGGCGGCTGAGCCGCCGGGGGATGAGAATGGGCGTGCCCGGTCAGCCGGGAGGCCAGGTCATGTCCCGTCCGCTCAGCACGTGGAAGTGCAGGTGGTGGACACTTTGACCGGCCTGTTCGCCGATGTTGGAGACCACCCGGTAGCTGGCAAGGCCCAGCTCCTTGGTCACCTTGGAGATGACGGCGAAGATGTGGGCCACCACGGTGGCGTTCTCCGGGGTCACCTCGGCCACGGAGCCGATGTGAGCCTTGGGGATCACCAGGAAGTGGGTGGGCGCCTGGGGGGCGATGTCGTAGAAGGCGTAGACGGTCTCATCCTCGTACACCTTGTTGGAGGGGATCTCCCCCGCCGCGATCTTGCAGAACAGACAATCGCTCATGTGCAAAAACCTCCTTTCAAACGCTGCTCGCTTATCGAAATTGGTTGAGCTCGGGATAATAGGTGAAGCCGGCAGCGGCCAGAGCGGCGCAGAGGGCCTCCGGCGTAGTGTCGTGGTCGGCGCAGAGGGACGCCAGGTCGGGATAGGTGTCCCGGAGCCGGGCGTTGACCACGCTGTACAAGATCATGGGGTCCTTTGGCAGCATGCTCACAGCCCCAGCTTTCCATGGACGAAGTCGTCCACCGTGGCCAACGCGTCGCCCCCCACACGGCAAAGCCGTGCGGGGACCCCGTTTTCTTGCGTCTGCTCGGGGCAACTGAACTGCCCCGGCATCAAGGTTTTGGCCCTCTGGGCCAAAACGCCTGGACCGCCGCATCTGCGGCGGAGCTGGACGCCGCCCTTCTCTCTCGTCAGTTCCATTTCTCACAGCCCCAGCTTTCCGTGGACGAAGTCGTCCACCGTGGCCAGGGCGTCGTCCAGCTTGAGAACGTCGGTGCCGCCGCCCATGGCGGAGTCGGGCTTGCCGCCGCCCTTGCCGCCGCAGATGGCGGTGACATGCTTGATGAGGTCGCCGGCCTTCACGCCCTTCTGGACCGCCTCCTTGCCGCAGACGGCCAGGAAGGTGATCTTCCCGTCCTTCACGCTGGAGAGGACGGCCACCACGGCCTGGCTCTTGTCCCGGAGGAAGTCGCCCATCTTCCGCAGACGGTCGGCGTCGGCGTCGTGGAGGGTGGCGGTGATCACCTTGAGGTCGCCCACCTCCTTGGCGCCCATGAGGAACTGCCCGGCCTCATTGACGGCCTCTCTGGCCTTGAAGGCCTCCACCACATGCCGGAGCTCCCGGATCTCCTCCATGCTCTGGACCGCCTTCTCCCGCAGCTCGCCGGGCTTGGCCTTCAGGGCAGCGGCGGCCTGGAAGATCACCTCCTGGTTCCGGTTCATGACCTCCAGGGAGGCAAGGCCGGTGGTGGCCTCGATGCGGCGGACGCCGCTGGCCACGGAGAATTCGCTCTCGATGTGGAAGACCCCCACCTTGGCGGTGTTGTCCAGGTGGGTGCCGCCGCAGAACTCCACGGAATAGCCCCCGCCCATGTCCACCACCCGGACGGTGTCGCCGTACTTCTCGCCAAAGAGGGCGATGGCCCCCCGCTTCTTGGCCTCCTCGATGGGGAGGACGTCGGTGCGGACGTCGTAGCCCTCCAGCACCGCCTGGTTGACCATGGCGGAGACCTGGGCCAGTTCCTCGGCGGTCATGGCGGAGAAGTGGGTAAAGTCGAAGCGGAGCCGGTCGGCCTCCACCAGGGAGCCGGCCTGCTGCACGTGGTCGCCCAGGACGGTGCGCAGAGCCTTGTCCAGCAGGTGGGTGGCGGAGTGGGCCCGCATGACGGCCTTCCGCCGGGTGACGTCGATGGCGGCGGTGACGGTGTCCCCCAGCTTGAGGACGCCGCCGGCCAGCTTGCCGGAGTGCATATACTTGCCGCCCTTGTTCTTCTGCACGTCGGTGACGGTGAACACAGCGCCGCCGGCGGTGATGGCGCCGTGGTCGGCCACCTGGCCGCCCATCTCTGCGTAGAAGGGGGTCTTGTCCAGGACCACGATGGCCTCCACGCCGGGCATGAGCTCCTCGGCCTGCTCGTTCTCCACCACGATGGCCACCACCTTGGCGTCGTCGATGGCGGTGTGGTCATAGCCCACAAATTCGGTCTCGGGCACCTCCTTGCCGAACTCCACACCGGCCCAGCCCAGGTCGCCCAGGGCCTCCCGGGCCTTCCGGGCCCGCTCCTTCTGCTCCTGCATCAGGGCCTGGAAGCTCTTCTCGTCCACGGTCATGCCCTGTTCCTCCACCATCTCGATGGTGAGGTCGATGGGGAAGCCGTAGGTGTCGTAGAGCTTGAAGGCGTCGGCGCCGGAGAAGACGGTCCCCCCTTGGCCTTGTGCTCGGAGAGGAGGTCGGAGAATATCTTCATGCCGCCGTCGATGGTGCGGGCGAAGTTCTCCTCCTCGGTGCGGATGACCTTGGTGATATAGTCCTGCCGCTCCCGCAGCTCGGGGTAATGGCCC
>DXDV01000002.1 GCA_019115345.1 Candidatus Intestinimonas stercorigallinarum
AAATCCCTTGGGGGCGGCCACGCCGCCGGAGATCTGTTTCATATCACACAACTCCTTTGTCGTCACAGGGACAGCCCCGTGGTCTCGGGGAAGCCCAGCATCAGGTTCATGTTCTGGACCGCCGCGCCGGAAGCGCCTTTGCCCAGATTGTCGAAAAGGGCCGTTACGATGATCTGCTCCTCATGGCCGGAGACCACCAGCGTCAGGCTGTCCTTCCCCGCCATGGCGTTGGCCGCCAGGAAGGCGGCCTCCTTCTGATGGGGCTCCACCCGCACCAGGGCCTCCCCCTCGTAGTACCGGCCCAGCATCTCACACAGGTCCTCCGCCGTGGGGTGGCCGGTGAGCTGGGAGACCGGCAGCATCAGGGTGGTGGCCATGCCCTTGTAGTAGTCGTCCACCACCGGACAGAAAATGGGCGGCTGGGCCAGGCCCGCGTAGGCCTTCATCTCGGGCAGGTGCTTGTGGCGGAGGGTGGTGCCGTAGATCCTGGGGCTGTAAAGGGCTTCCGCCTTCTCCCCATTCTCATACTCGGCGATCATCTTCTTCCCGCCGCCGGAATAGCCGGTGAGGGAGAAACAGGTGAGGCTGAGGTCCTTGGGCAGTACCCCCATGGCCGTCAGAGGGGCGGCGGCGGCCAGGAAGCCGGTGGCGTGGCAGCCGGGGTTTGCCACCCGTTTCGCGAATTTCACCCGCTGGCGCTGCCCGGCCAGCAGCTCGGGAAAGCCGTAGGTCCAGCCCTCCGCCGTCCGGTGGGCGGTAGAGGCGTCGATGACCTTGGTCTTTTCGTTCTCGATGAGGCCCACCGCCTCCACAGCGGCGGCGTCAGGCAGGCACAGGAACACCAGGTCGGCGGCGTTGAGGAGCTTTTTTCGCTCCGTCAAGTTTTTTCGCTTGTCATGGTCGATGAGGAGGAGCTCGATGTCCTCCCGCTCCCCCAGGCGCTCATAGATCTGAAGGCCGGTGGTCCCCTCCTGGCCGTCGATGAATACCTTGGGCTTCATTTCTGCTCCCGCGCCTCCACGAACTGTTGGATGTGGTCGATCTGGGTCTGGACGGAGTCGGGGGCGGGACCGCCGTAGACCTTCCGGCCGCCCACGCAGGTCTTGAGCTCCAGGGCCTGGTACACGTCGGGGCCGAAGGCGCCGGAGACCGACTGGAAGTCCTTGAGGGGCAGGGTGTCCAGGGTCTCGCCGGTCTTGATGCACATGTGGACGAGACGGCCCACGATCATGTAGGCGTCCCGGAAGGGCAGGCCCTTCTTCACCAGGTAGTCGGCGCAGTCGGTGGCGTTGATGAAGCCGCCGGCGGCCGCCTTCTGCATGTTCTTGTGCTTGACGGTGAGGGTGTCCACCATGGCGGCAAAGACGGGGAGACACTGCTCCACGGTGTCGATGGCGTCGAACACCGGCTCCTTGTCCTCCTGCATGTCCTTGTTGTAGGCCAGGGGCAGGCCCTTCATGAGGGTAAGGAGGGTGATAAGGGAGCCGTACACCCGGCCCGTCTTGCCCCGGACCAGCTCGGCCACGTCGGGGTTTTTCTTCTGGGGCATGATGGAGGAGCCGGTGGAGTAGGCGTCGTCCAGCTCCACGAACTTGAACTCCCAGGAGCACCAGAGGATGATCTCCTCGGAGAACCGGGAGAGGTGCATCATGAGGATGGAGAGGGCCGAGGTGAACTCGATGGCGAAGTCACGGTCGGAGACCGAGTCCAGGGAGTTGTCGGTGGGCTTCCGGAAGCCCAGGGCGGAGGCGGTCTGGAACCGGTCCACGGGGTAGGTGGAGGTGGCCAGAGCGCCGGCCCCCAGGGGGCACTCGTCCATGCGCTCCAGGCAGTCCTCCAGCCGGGTCACGTCCCGCTTGAGCATGTTGGCGTAGGCCATCATGTAGTGGGCGAAGGTGGTGGGCTGGGCCCGCTGGAGGTGGGTGTAGCCCGGCATGACGGCATCCAGGTTGGCCTGGGCCTTCTTGATGAGGACCTTTTCCAGGTCCAGCACCATGCCGATGATGACGGGGATCTCCTTCTTCACGTAGAGGCGGAAGTCCACCGCCACCTGGTCGTTCCGGCTCCGGGCGGTGTGGAGGCGCTTGCCCGTGTCCCCGATGCGGGAGGTGAGCTCGCTTTCGATGTTCATGTGGATGTCCTCGTTCTCCTCGGAGAACTCCACCTTGTCGGCCTCGATGTCGGCCAGGATGGCCTGGAGGCCCTCGATGATCTTCTCCGCCTCGTGGGCTTCGATGATGCCCTGCCTGCCCAGCATGGCGGCGTGGGCCATGGAGCCGGCGATGTCCTCCTTGTAAAGCCGGGCGTCAAAGCTGATGGAGGAGTTAAAGTCGTTGACCGCGGTGTCGGTCTCCTTCTGAAAACGTCCTGCCCAAAGTTTCATGATCCTTCGCTCCTTCTCGCCAGGAATACAGTTCGCCGCGTCGGCCCGCGGACCGGCGCGGCGTGCTGCCCAGTTCTTGTATTATTTCAGTTTGCCCTGCTCCCGCAGCGCCTGGACGGTGTCGGGCAGGCCCCACAGATTGATAAAGCCGGTGGCGTCGTTCTGGTTGTAGTCGCTCTCCTCGAAGGTGACCAGCTCCTCGGAGTAAAGGCTGTCCGGAGAGGTGATGCCGGCGTTGATGATGTTGCCTTTGTAGAGCTTGAGCTTCACGGTGCCGGTGACGTGCTCCTGGGTCTTGTCGGCAAAGGCGGAGAGGGCCTCCCGCAGAGGGGTGAACCACTTGCCGTTGTACACCAGATCGGCAAAGTCCACCGCCAGCTTGGCCTTCATGTGGGCGGTATCCTTGTCAATGGTGATCATCTCCAGGGCCTCGTGGGCGTGGTAGAGGATGGTGCCGCCGGGGGTCTCGTACACGCCCCGGTCCTTCATGCCCACCAGCCGGTTTTCCACGATGTCCAGCAGGCCGATGCCGTTCTCGCCGCCCAGCTTGTTGAGCTTGCGGATGATGTCGCTGGCCTTCATCTGCTCACCG
>DXDV01000064.1 GCA_019115345.1 Candidatus Intestinimonas stercorigallinarum
TGGTACGGCTTCTTACTTCTTGGTGTAGTCGAAGAAGCCCACGCCGGTCTTGCGGCCCAGCTGGCCGGCACGGACCATCTTGCGGATGAGCAGAGAGCAGCGATACTTGGAATCGCCGGACTCGGTGTACAGAGTGTCCATGATGGCCTGGCAGACGTCCAGACCGATCAGGTCGCCCAGAGCCAGGGGGCCCATGGGGTGGTTGGCGCCCAGCTTCATGGCGGTGTCGATGCCCTCGGCGGAAGCCACGCCGGTGTACAGCAGGTCGGCGGCCTCGTTGATCATGGGGATCAGGATCTTGTTGACCACGAAGCCGGGGGCCTCGTTGACCTCCACGGGCTCCTTGCCGATCTCCACGGACAGGTCGCGGACGGTGTTGAAGGTCTCGTCGGAGGTCTTGGCGCCACGGATGACCTCCACCAGCTTCATGACGGTGGCGGGGTTGAAGAAGTGCATGCCGATGAACTTGTCAGGACGCTGGGTGGCGGCGGCGATGGCGGTGATGGAGATGGAGGAGGTGTTGGTGGCCAGAATGGTCTCGGGCTTGCAGATCTTGTCCAGCTCGGCAAAGATGGACTTCTTGATCTCCAGCTTCTCGATGGCGGCCTCCACCACCAGGTCGGCGTCGGCGGCGGCAGCCAGGTCGGTGGTAAAGGTCATCTTGTCGGTGATGGCCTTCTTGCCGGCCTCGTCCATCTTGCCCTTGGCCACCAGCTTGTCCAGGCCCTTGTTCAGGCGAGCCTCGGAGGCCTTGATGATGTCGTCGTTGATGTCGCGGACAACGACCTCAAAACCCTTCTTGGCAAATACCTGAGCGATATCCAGGCCCATGGTGCCGCCGCCGATAACAACGATCTTTTTCATGATTGCATACCCCTTTTCCCATTTCATTTTAAAATCATGTCTGAGCATTTTCCAGACTTGATCATCTGGACACGCGATAACGGGTGCCATATGTCTCCCAATGCCGGCTTTTCAAAGGAAAATCCAGCCCTTGTGTTCCCTTTCTCACGCATTCCGCACGTGCGCTCCCGCCCGCATGGGTCCTTGCGGCGCAAGCGTCCACGCACAGCCATAGGCATCTGGTCGTGTGGCCCGTTCCCAGGTCTGGAAGTGCCTTTCCACACGGTTTTCCAGAAAATCGCCCTCCACGCGGCAGCCCGCCGCGCCACACCCCGTGAAAGCCCACGCTTTCACGGGGACCCTGTCTCGAGGGCACGGGCGCAGGCAGTACGTAACCTTTTCCGAATTCTTACTTGTTCTGGAAGTGCTTCTCCGCGCGCTTCTCCAGGAATGCGCCCATGCCCTCGTCCTTGTCGGCGGTGCCGCAGCAGACGCCGAAGGCCTCGGCCTCAAAGGCGGAGCCGGTGGCAATGTCGGTCTGCATGCCCATGCGGATGCAGCGCTTGGACTCCTGCACGGCGATCTGGGCGTTGGCGCAGATGGCCTCAGCCAGCTCGATGGCCTTGGGCATCAGCTCCTCGGGAGGATAGACCTCGCTGACCAGGCCGATGGCCTTGGCCTCGGCGGCGCCGATGACCTTGGCGGTGAGGATCAGCTCCATCGCCTTGGAGATGCCCACGATGCGGGGCAGGCGCTGCGTGCCGGCAAAGCCGGGGGTGATGCCCAGGCCCACCTCAGGCTGGCCGAATTTGGCCTTCTCGCTGGCCAGACGGATGTCGCAGGACATGCACAGCTCGTTGCCGCCGCCCAGAGCAAAGCCGTTGATGGCGGCGATGACGGGCTTGGGCATGTTCTCCAACTTCAGGAACACACCGCCGCCGTGCACGCCGAACTTCTTGCCGTCGATGGAGGAGAAGCCCTTCATCTCGCCAATGTCGGCTCCCGCCACGAAGGAACGGCCGGCGCCGGTGAGGATCACTACGTAAATGTCGTCGTTGGCGGCCACTTCGTCGATGGCCGCGTCCAGGTCGCTGAGCACCTGGCTGTTGAGGGCGTTCAGGGCTTCCTGGCGGTCAATGGTCAGAATACCGATGTGACCTTGCTGTTCTACTTTAACAAATCCCATACTATGCTACCTCCTTTATACTGCGATCGGTCCTTCCCAGCGGACCCCCGCATTCATCAGTATAGCTTGTTTCCCATTCCGGCGCAAGATGGTAAAAGGGAAAATTTTTGTTTTAAAAGCACAAAGTTCTACGGCGCATCTGGAAAAATGTGCATTATTTTCACATGGTAGCACCAATTTTTCCTGGTTTTGCGCGCCAGTTATCCGTCAAAACGCCAGAAAAAATCTCTTCTGCATTCCCGGACTCAGCCCAGCGCCGCCGTCAGCGCCCCGGCGGCGGGCAGGTAGAGCAGGGGCAGAAAGATGGCCGGGAGCATGTTCCCCACCCGAATTTTGGACTTGCCCAGGCCCAGCATGTTGATGGCGATGCCCATGATGATGACGCCCCCCACCGCGCTCATCTCGGTGATGACGGCGTTGTCCAGAAAGGGACCCACCTGGGCAAAGAGGAGGGTGAGCCCTCCCTGGTACAGCAGCAGGGGCACCACGGAGAAGGCCACGCCCACTCCCATGGCGGAGGCCAGGGTGATGGAGGTCACCCCGTCAATGACCCCTTTGGAGATGAGGATGTCGTATTTCCCCTGGATGCCGGCCTCCATGGAGCCCATGATGGCCATGGAACCCACGCAGAAGAGGACGGAGGCGGTGACGAAGCCCTCGGTAAACCGGCTTCCGCCCTCTCCGCCCGCCAGCTTCCGGCGCAGCAGCTCCCCCGCCGCGTCCAGCCGGTCCTCGATGCCCGCCGCCTCCCCCAGGATGGTGCCCAGGACCATGCACACGATGACGCACAGGGTATTTTCCGTGGCGATGGCGGAGGTGATGCCGATCCCCATCACACATAGGCCCAGGGCATGGGTGAGGATGGAATGGAACCGGGTGCCGATGCGGTTTTTGAACAGCATACCCAGCGCGCTGCCCAGCAGGACGAGCACGGCGTTGATGATGGAGGCGAGCATGGCAGGGGCCTTCTTTCTAACGGGAAAAATTTTTGTTACGTAATGCGTATTATCATACCACAAAACCGCTGTCTCTGTAAAGCGGTAAAGTGAAAAAGTGCTCTGCCCACCCCGCCGGGGAAAATAAGAGCGCCGCCTTCCGGCCGGATCGGGACGGAAGGCGGCGCATAGCAGACAGGCTGCGCTCAAAAAACGGGTCACACTCCAGCGGCCCGGTCCGGCTGAGCCGCCGACATGGGGCGGATAATGGTCCGGAAAATGTGGGCCAGGAAGGTCATGCTCAGCAGGAAAGCAAAGATCTCCGCGAAGGGGAAGGCAAACCACACGGCGCTCAGGCCGGCCGCCTGTCCCAGGACCCAGGCGGCCGGGAGAATGAGCACCAGCTGCCGGAGCACCGACACCAGCAGGCTGAGCACACCCTTGCCCAGGGCCTGACACACCGAGGAGGTGACGATGCCGAAGGCGGCGAAGAGGAAGCTCAGGCTGATGATCCGCAAAGCGGGGACGCCCAGCTCCAGCATGTAGTCCGAGGCGTTGAAGATCCCCAGCAGCCGGTCGGGCACCAGCCAGAAGAGGGCCACGCCCACCGCCATGATGGCCACGGCGTAGACCATGCCCAGACGGACGGCCCGCTCGATGCGCTCCGGCTTCCGGGCGCCGTAATTGTAGGCGATGATGGGGACGATGCCGTTGTTGAGGCCAAAGACCGGCATAAAGACAAAGGAGTTGAGCTTGAAGTAGGCGGAAAACACCGCCACGGCGGTGGAGTTGAAGGCCCCCAGGATCTTGTTCATGCCGAAGGTCATCACCGAGCCGATGGAGGACATGATGATGGAGGGCACGCCCACAGCGTAGATCTTCCGGATGATGGCGCCGTTGGGCCGGAAGCCCCGGAAGGAGATGGAGATCTCCGGGTTCATCCGCAGGTTGCAGTAGAGGCCCAGCAGGGCGCCCACGATCTGGCCCAGCACGGTGGCCCAGGCGGCACCGGCAATGCCCATCTCGGGGAAGGGGCCCAGGCCGAAGATGAGGACGGGGTCCATGATGATGTTGATGATGGCGCCCACCGCCTGGGAGATCATGGTGAAAATGGTCTTGCCGGTGGACTGCAAAAGCCGCTCGAAGCAGATCTGGAACATCATGCCTACGGAGACCACCGACACGATGGAGAGGTAGATCTCGCCGTATTCCACGATGCTCTCCACGGAGGTCTGCATCTCCATAAAGGTTCTGGAAAAGAATCCGCCCAGCAGGGCGAAGGCTGCCCAGGAGCAAAAGGCCAGGAAAATGCCGTTGACAGCAGCGTGGTTGGCGTTTTCATAGTTTCTTTCGCCAAGGCTCTTAGAGAGAAGGGCGTTGATGCCCACACCGGTGCCCACGGCCACCGAGATCATCAGGTTCTGGGCCGGAAAGGCCAGGCCCACGGCGGCCAGAGCGTCCTCGCTGATGTAGGAGACGAACACACTGTCTACCACGTTGTAGAGGGCCTGCACCAGCATGGAGAGCATGATGGGAAGCGACATGCTGATGAGGAGCCGGTTGACGGGCATCACGCCCATTTTATTCTCTTGGGGCTGCTGATTCACGGATGGAGCCCCCGTTCCTTGGCCAGTGCCAAAATGAGGTCCACCGTGGTGTCGAGTCCGATGGTGCTGTTGATGCACAGGTGATAGTTCTCGGCCTTGCCCCACACGCCGTCGGAGAAGTGCTCATAGTAAGACGCGCGGTTCTTGTCCTGCTTGAGCACGTAGGAGCGGACGTCGGGAACCTCCACCTTGTACTCCTCCTTGGCCCGGAAGATCCGCTCGTCCAGGGGGGCGTGGATAAACATGTTGAGCACGCCTTCCTGATTGCGGAGCACGTAGTCGGCGCAGCGGCCCACGATCACGCAGGGCCCCACCGCGGCCACCTTCCGGATCACCTCGCTCTCGGCGATGAACACCTGGTCGCTGACCGGAAGGCTCTGGGTATTCATGTAGAGGTTGTAGAGAAAACTGCTGGTCTTCTTCTGCTCGGCCTGACGGATGAACTCCTGGGAAAGTCCTGTCTCCTTCGCGGCCAAATCAATGACGGCCTTGTCATAAAATGGGATGTGCAGCGTCTCGGCTACCCTCTGGGCCACAATGCGCCCGCCGGAGCCAAACTGACGGCCGATGGTAATGACCGTATGGGCCATGATGATACCTCCTTATTCCTTCGCTCTCATTCGCGCCGGCGGCCCGGCACGGTGTCCATCCGCCGGTGTGCCGCAGCCAAGCACCGGCTGCCTGTCATAATTATACCATGCTTGTGAGAAAAAAGCCACGGTCAGGTTATACACCGGACCGCGGTTTTTTCCCCGTCGGATTGTAGCCCTTGTTTGAAAATGGCCCACACGCCCTAACGGCGGGCCGTTTGCCCCCGGACAGCCCGGGGCAACGCTCCCCGATCAGGAGCACGGCGCCGCCCGTTCAAAAGGCAGGCTTTCGGTGTTCCGGCCGTCGGGAAGGAAAATCGTCCGACACCTTTTTCCAAACTGCGCCGCCCTTCGCCCCCTTCCACACCGCTCTGACCTTCCTCCGGGCCGCAGCGCGCGGCTTGCGTCGAAATACACGGATAACTTTTTCTTGAACTTGGAATAATATTACATATAATGGTAGATAATATGACAAGGGGGGTCTGGCCCATGCGCGAACTGTTTGTCACCGCCCACAACACATCCGGGGAGGATGGCAGGAGCCACAGCTTTTCCTATTATATTCTCATCGGTCAAATGGAGGTTGGAGCGCGCTTTGCCTGCGAAAGCTACGGGGTCAAGGTCCTGGAGCAGGGCGGGGACAGCGCCGCCATTCCCGATCTGACGGTGAGCGCCGCCCGCATCGACGACCTGCTGGAGCTGCTTATCCGCAATAGCGTAGGGCCCGCCGGACTCCGGGACGTGGTGGAGGACTGGCTCTGACCCCGCCGGGCCGGGGTTTCGCCTCCTCTGTGAAAAAAGCTGTTGACAAATCCAGCCACAGCAGATATAATAACCCTTGCGATTCAAACTTGAGTCGTATTTCGCGGCTGTGCTGGAACTGGTAGACTGGCAAGCTTGAGGTGCTTGTGTCCGTATGGGCGTGCGGGTTCGACTCCCGCCAGCCGCACCAGCTCGTCGCAAGCGACATATCGCTTGCGACGAGCTTTTTCATTTCATTACAAAGCGCATCGCGCGCTCATTCTGCTGCTCCTCGCTTCCAACCGCGACCCGCTTTCGCTGGGCTCGCGGTTGGGACCGCCCTGCGGGCGGCTTTTTTCGTAAGCCTGAAATATCGATTTTAACCTCTCGCTCCAAAAAAAGACACGCCATGGGCGTGTCTTTCAGCCTGTCGAAAAAGTCCAGCATAAGCTGGGCTTTTTCGTTCATAAGAGGTAAAATAAGTAGCAGGTGGTGAGAAAGATGCTGGAACGCGGGAAAATGGATCGTAACGT
>DXDV01000065.1 GCA_019115345.1 Candidatus Intestinimonas stercorigallinarum
GAGCGAGGTCACCGACGGGAGCGGCGCCCACATGGTCCGCAACACCCTCATGCTCCCCAAGGGAAAGAAGCCCCTCATCATCTCCTTTGACGACGTGAACTACTACGAGTACATGCTGGAGGGCGGCTTCACCTCCAAGCTGGTGGTGGGGGAGGACGGCCAGATCTGGGCCGAGTGCACCGACCCCTACACCAAGGAGACCTTCCTCACTCAGGACCTGGACGCCACCCCCATCCTGGATCAGTTCGTGCTGGAGCACCCCGACTTCTCCCTCAACGGGGCCAAGGCCATCTTCTCCCTCACCGGCTACCAGGGCATCCTGGGCTACCGGACCCAGGACGACCGGGACATCGCCGCCGACGACCCAAAGCGCCCGGAGTTCGAGGCCTACCGTCAGAGCCAGATCGACGCGGTGAAGCCGGTGATCGAGCGGCTCAAGGAGACGGGCTGGACCTTCGGCTCCCACACCTGGGGCCACATCAACCTGGGCAGCGAGACCCGGACGCTGCAGTCGGTGAAGAACGACACCGAGCGGTGGCTGGACGAGGTGGGGACCCTGGTGGGGCCCACCAACATCCTCTTCTATCCCCACGGCGCCCGGCCCGACGGAAATGACTGGCACAAGACCGGCCCCATGTTCCAGTACCTCCAGAGCATGGGCTTCCGGGTCTTTGCCAGCGTGGGCGTCAATTCCTTCTCCTACATCAAGGACGACATCTCCGCCGTCATCTGCGACCGGCTCCACCCCGACGGGACCACCCTGCGCTGGTCCCGGGACAAATACCTCCAGTTCTACGACGCCAAGGACATCATCGACCTGGAGGTCCGCCCCGACCTGGGCGTGAACTGGTAAGCGCCGCTGTCCAACAGACGGAAAAACGCCGTTTCCCACCGGCTGTGCCGGCCGGTGGGAAACGGCGTTTTCCTTTTGGCGTATTTGGCGCGTCCCGCCTTCCGGCGGGGCTCAGGCGACGGGGAAGAGGATCTGGTCGATGGGGTCGGTGAACATATTCTCCGCCGTGACGGTGTAGCACGCCAGCACCTGGTCCTGGGGCTTCTCTCCGTCCAGGGCCGCCAGCAGGCTCATCAGGCTCAGGTAGCCGGCGTCGTAGTCGCTCTGGACCACCAGGGCGGCGGCGGCCCCGTTTTCCAGGGCGTTGAGGATGCCTGTGGAGGCCCCCACGCCGTAGACCTTTCCCCCCGTGCCGCACAGGGCCTCGGTGATGGCCGGCTCCAGGGCCACCACCGCCCGGCCCGTCAGGTCGGGCAGGGCGGAGCTCTCGTCCATGGTCAGGGTCTCCCAGCGCACCCCGTGGGCGCGAAGGCCCTCCTCCAGCCCCTGGTACCGGCGCCGCTCGGTCTCACTCTCCCCGCCGGAGCGGACGACGGCGCAGCTTTCCACGCCGCCGTCGGCCACGGCGTCGGCCAGCCGCCGCCCCATCTCCTCGGGGGAGGCCGAGACGCTGCACGCGTTCTTCACCTCGGGCAGGGCCGGACCGGCCACCGCCACCGCCAGACCGGCGGGGGCCTCCTCCAGGGCCTCCGAGAGGGCGGCGCCGTCCAGGGGGACCAGGATGACGCCGTCCAGCTCCCCCTCCCACTCCTTGCGCAGCAGCTCCGCCTGGGCCGCTCCGGCGGCCCCCTCATACCGGGTGATGTAGCGCACATCCACGCTGTGCTCTCTGGCCGCCCGGTCCACCCCCAGGCGGAAGTTCTGCCAGTAGGCCCCGTCCTCCCCGTCCAGGAGGACGGAGACCCGCCGGATGGCCGGCTGGCCGCTCATCAGGGTATTTTGGACCAGCATCACGGCCAGGGCCGCAGCCAGCACCAGCAGCACCCCCACGAACAAATGCCGCTCGTTCCTGCTCATCAGGCTTCCTCCATTTCCCCATAGGGCACCGCCGGCATACGCAGGGTGACCACCGTGCCCTCGTCGGGCTCCGACTGAATGCGCAGGCCGTACTCCGGCCCGAAGTAGAGCCGGATGCGCTCATGGACGTTGCGCAGGCCGATGCCGGAGCCGCGTTTCCCCTCCGCCTGCCGTCCGGGGCTGACCGGAGCGTCCAGGAGGCCCTCCGCCACCTCTGGCGGCATGCCCAGGCCGTTGTCGGAGATGGTGATGGTGAGGACGCCCTCCTCCACCGCCGCCCGGATGTCAATGAGCCCGTCGCCGTCCATGAAGTCCATGGAGTGGTAGATGGCGTTTTCCACAATGGGCTGGACCACCAGCTTGATGGTGCTCAGGCCGGCCGCCTCCTCCTGGCAGTCGATCTGATAGTGGAATTTGTTCTTGTAGCGCATCTCCTGGATGAGCAGATAGTTGCGCACGTGCTCCAGCTCGTCCCGGACCGGGATGACGCTGCGCCCCTTGGAGAGACTGATGCGGAAAAACCGGGCCAGGGCGGTCACCACCCGGACGGCGTCCTCCCGCTGGCCGTTTTCGATCATCCAGACGATGATGTCCAGGGTATTGTAGAGAAAGTGGGGGTTGATCTGGGCCTGGAGGGCGTTGAGCTCGCTCTTCCGCTTCTGGGTGTGCTCCCGGACCATCTCCTCGCTGAGCTGGCGCATGCGGTCCACCATGTTTTGGATGGCGGTGCCCAGCTCCCGGGTCTCGGCGGTGCCCCCCACGTAGATGACGGGGCGCTCGGCCCCCTCCTCCGCCTCCTCTTCCGCCTGTCCCACCGACTCCCGCAGCCGCCGCAGCGGCTCGGTGAGCTTCCGGGAGAGGAGGACGTTCATGAGGATGAGCAGCTCCAAATAGGCGCAGACGATGACCAGCAGGAAGGGGACGGTCTGGGCCAGGCCCACGGTGAGACCGTGGTGCTCCACCACCCCGATGACCTTCCAGCCGGTGTAGCCCACGCTCTGGACGATGACGGTGCGGCGCTCCCCCTCCCAGGATTCCCTGTAGATCCCGTCGGTGCGTCCGGCGGCCTGGAGGGTGTCCTCCCGGACCAGCCCGGAGGCGATGAGAGTGCGCTCCGGGTGGTAGATGAGCTCGCCCGAGCCGTCCGCCAGGTAGACATAGCCGCTGCCCGAGAGCTTCACGCTCTGAAAGAGGGCGGTCAGGGCGCTGTACTTCAAGTCGATGAGGAGGACCCCCAGCTGGGTGTCGCTGCCGCTGGTGAGCTCCACGGCACAGGAGAGGGAGATCACCCACTGGTAGCCCCCCGCCCGGTCGGCAAACAGGGTCTGGATGGCGGGGATGCCAAAGTGGAGGTTCTCCGTCCGGTCCATGGCGGCGGTAAACCAGGTCTCCCCCGTCACATCCACCCCCTCCTTCACCTTGGCCGCCGGAGCGGTGGCCACCAGCTCCCCCTGGCGGGTGAAGAGGGCCACGTTGGCCACGTAGTCGCTGTATGTGTCATAGAGCAGGCGGATCTCCTCCTCCACCGGCTCCCGGCTCAGGTCGGTGTTTTTGATGACGTTGTAGTAGACGGCGTCGGAGAGCCGGATCATGTCCCGCAAGTAGGTGCTCAGGGACTGGTTGACCTGGCTGACCAGGATCTGATTTTCCTCCTGGATGGCATTGTCCATCTGCCGGGAAAAGCGGGCGTAGAGGGTCATGCCGGTGAGGAGCACCGCCACCAGGGCGGTGATGGTAAAGGAGGCAAACATGGCATACCGGATGCTGCCCCTGGAGATCCGGTCCTGGAACCGTCTGGTCACACCCACGCCTCATCCTCCTCTCTCCCGCGACGCGGCGGGGCGGCCGCAGCCCGGCCGCCCCTTTCCTCCCATCGGCGGCCGTCCCGCTCACTTGCGGAACTTCGTCGGCGAAACGCCAAACCGCTTCTTGAATACATAGCTGAAATAGTTGGGCTCGTCGTAGCCCACCTTTTCCGCCACCATGTAGGTCTTGTCGTCGGTGGTGCGCAGCAGCTCCACGGCGTGCTCCATGCGCACGTCGGTGAGGTACTGGACATAGCTGCGCCCGGTCTCCTGCTTGAAGATGGTGGAGAAATAGGACTGGCTGATGTGGAGATGGTCGCACAGCCGGTCCACCGACAGCCCCGAATCCGAATAATTTTCCCGGATGTACCGCTCCGCCTCCTCCACCAGCCGCTTGGCGGTGGAGATCCGGCGCTGGTCCATGCAGCCGTTCATGTTGAGGCAGACCGACAGCAGCCAGTCCCGGAGCCGCCCGCCGGGCGCGTCCTCGGCCAGCAGGTCCAGCCAGGCCCGGCGGGGGCCCAGCATGGCCTCCTCCCCCAGGCGGCAGCGGTGGATGATGGGCAGCAGGATGCCCAGCATGCCGACGGCCCTGGACTGGACGCTCCACTCGTCCTCCCCGTCTCCCAGGAACTTGTCCACCATGGCGGCGATCTGCTCCGGAGAGCCGAACTTGATGATGGAGAGGAGCTGCTGCTCCCGGTGGTTGTCCCCCTCCAGGTCCGTCCGGTCCAGGCGCTCCATGTCCTGGATGTAGATGGGCTTTCCGCCCCCCAGCAGCGCCCGGTATTCCAGGGCTGCCCGGGCCTCGCCGCAGGAGCGGCAGAGCTCCTCCAGCCGCTGGCAGGGCCGGCCGACGCCCACCGCCAGGGTGACCCCCAGGACGCGCTCGCACTCGGCGCAGACCTCTCCCAAAACCCGCATGAGGCTCTCCACCGGGTCCCGCTCCCAGGCGGTGGCCACCAGGATAGTGGAGACCCCCTGCACGATCTCGTACCCGCAGAGATCCCGCAGGGCGTCGGAGAGCATCTGGCGCACCGACACGGGCACCAGCTCGTCGCTGATGGCGGGCCGGCCGCTCCCCGGCACGGTGGTGCACACCGCCGCCGCCTTCCAGGCCCCCGACCGGATGGCCAGGCCGAACCTGGCCGCCTGTTCCTCCAGGAGCTTGGGGTCCATGGGGCCCCGCAGCATCTCCTGAAGGAACTTCTCCCGCAGCAGGGGCAGGCTCTCCCGGTAGGCCTGGGTGAGCTGGCGGATGTTCCGCCGCTGCTCGATCTCCTCGTCCAGCACCCGGCGCACCCGGCCCAGAATGGCGGTGAGTTCGGCGGCGTTCACCGGCTTGAGGACGTACTCCACCACGTTGAGCTTGATGGCCTTTTTGGCGTATTCAAACTCGTCGAAGCCGGAAAAGACGATGAGCTTCACGTGGGGCTTGCGCCGGGAGAGCTCGGCCCCCAGGGTGAGCCCGTCCATAAAGGGCATTTTGATGTCGGTGAGGACCACATCCAGCTCCAGGGTCTCCGCCTTCTCCAGGGCGTCCCGGCCGTTTTCGGCGTCGGCCACGATCTCGAAGCCCAGGGCTCCCCAGTCGATCTTCCTGGCGATGGCCTGCCGGACCTCGGCCTCGTCGTCCACGATCATGATTTTGTAAAGACTCACCGGGGCACCTCCTCTCAGGCGCAAAGACTCACGCCTCCGCCGTCACCCGGACGCCGCCTGCGGGCCGCACCGAGAGCACGTGGCAGGTACCGGCCCCAAAGACGGCCTCCATCTTCTGCCGGAAGTCCTCCAGCCGTCCCATGGGCACGAAGGCCTGGACGGTGCCGGCAAAGCCGCCGCCGTGGACCCGCCAGGCGCCGTCGTCCTCCAGCAGCCGCCGGCACAGGGCCAGGGCCAGGGAGAGGCTGCGCTCCGAGGGGTCGCCGGAGGGGTAGATGTTTTGCAGCAGGTCCATGGAGGAGACGCCGGAGGCCCGGACCAGGCTCAAAAAGCGCTGGAAGTCCACCTTCCGCAGGGCGTCGGCCTGGTCCAGCACCCGCTGGTTGTCGCCGTAGAAGTGCATGGCCCGCAGCAGGGCCCGGTCGGGCACCTGCCCCCGGAGCTCCCCCAGACGGGCGTAGAACTCCGCCGGGTCGGTCTCCCCCAGCACAGTCTTGCCCAGCAGCTTGGCCACCGCCCGCATCTCCTGGGGGATGGCGGCGTATTCATCGGTGAGGTTGGCGTGGCTGCCGCCGGCGTCGATGAGGCACAGGGCGTAGCCGTGGTCGGCGGGGACGCAGGGGATGGACTCCACCGCCGGAGCGCCGGGGTCCGCGAAGTCCATGAGGCAGAAGCCGCCCACGGCGGAGGCGCACTGGTCCATGAGTCCGCAGGGCTTGCCGAAATAGATATTCTCGGCGAACTGGCCCACCTTGGCGATGAGGACGGCGTTGGCCCGGCCGCCGTTGTAGAGGCCGCTGAGGATGGTGCCCACCAGCACCTCGTAGGCGGCGGAGGAGGACAGGCCGGAGCCGGGCAGCACATCGGAGCTCACATAGGCGTCAAAGCCGCCGTAGCGCAGGTCCAGCTCGTAGAACCGGGCGGCGATGCCCCGGATGAGGGCGGCGGTGGTGCCCTTCTCCCCGGGGACGATCTCCAGCTTCTCCAGGTTGATGCGCTCCTCCCCGTGGCCCTCGGAGTAGATGCGGATGACGTTGCGGTCATTCTTGGCCGCCACCGCCACCGCGTCCAGGGTGACGGCCGCCGCCAGCACCCGGCCCCGCTGGTGGTCGGTGTGGTTGCCGCCGATCTCGCTGCGGCCGGGGGCGGAGTAGAGCTCCACCGTGCGCTCCCCGCCGAAGCGCTCGGCAAAGGCGTCCACCAGGCGCAGATAGCGCTCCCGCTGGCCCTCCCAGCGGCCGGGGTAGAGCCTGTGGAAGGTCTGGTCATATGCGCCGGCCTCCAGCGCCTGCTTCAGTTCGTGTGTGTTCATGGTTTTCTCCGCCTCTCTCAGACTTTTTACCCGCCGTCAGCGGGGCTGATGCCGTAAGCAATATCTGCTGAATCGACCGTACGCCGGTTGCTTCGCGCGGCATAGCCGCGCAATTCTACCCGCGAGCGCCGAAATCGGCGTTTGCAGGTAGAATTCAGCCATTGCCGCAACGCGTACGCATTAAGTAGTATTGTACCCGCTTTTCCCGCCCCAGGCAAGGAGCAGTTTCCACCGGCCTTACCGGGTCAGCCGTTCCAGGGTCTCGCACAGCACCCGGAAGTCGATGGGCTTGGAGATGTGGGCGTCCATCCCCGCCGCCGTGGTGGCGGCCACGTCCTCGGTGAAGGCGTTGGCCGTCACCGCCAGGATGGGCACCCGCCGGGCGTCGGGACGGGAGAGGGCCCGAATCCGCCTGGCCGCCTCGCAGCCGTCCATCTGGGGCATCTGCATGTCCATGAGGATGGCGTCGATCTCAAAGGGGGCGGAGGCCTGGAAGCGCTCCAGGGCCTCCAGCCCATTCCACGCCTGTACGATCTCCAGCCCGTTCATGGTCAGGATCTCGGTGGCGATCTCCATGTTCACCAGATTGTCCTCGGCCAGAAGGATCTTCTTCCCCCGCAGGGAAAACGCCTCCTGGATGAGTTCCGGGCTGCCCGGCCGCTCCGGCTGGACGCCGGGCTCCCGGGAGGGGAGGAAGGGAATGGTGATGGTGAAGGTGGTCCCCTCCCCCAGCCTGCTGTCCACGTAGATCTGGCCGCTCATCTGGGTGACCAGGCTTTTGACGATGGGCATGCCCAGGCCGGTGCCGCTGACCTGCTGGGAGGTGAACCGGGTCTCCCGGGCGTAGGGCTCAAAGAGGTGGGGCAGGAATTCGGGGGACATGCCCGCTCCGGTGTCCCGCACCACGATCTGGTATTGGGCCCTGGTCCTCTCGTCCAGCTGCCGCACCGACACCGAGACCTCATCTCCCCCGGCGGTGAACTTAAAGGCGTTGGACAGGAGGTTGTTGAGGATCTGGCTGATGCGGTTGGAGTCCCCCAGCACATGGGCGTCCCGCAGCTCATAGTGCTCCCGGAGCTCCTTCCCCTCGGCCTCGGCCTGGAGCCGGAAGGAGTCCACGCAGTCGCCCACACAGGCCCGGAGGTCAAAGACCTGGTTGTTCAGGATGACCTTCCCCTGCTGCATGCGGGACATGTCCAGGATGTCGTTGACCAGGTCCAGCAGCTGCCGGCTGGAATAGGAGATCTTCTCCACGTAGCTGCGCACCCGCTCCGGCTCCTCGGCGTACTGCCGGATCAGGTCGGACAGGCCCAGGATGGCGTTGAGGGGGGTGCGCATGTCGTGGGACATATTGTTGAAAAAGGACTGCTTGGCCTTCTCGCTCTGCCGGGAGCTGGCCAGGGCGTCCTCCAGCAGCTTGCGCTCCTGGAACTGCCGGTGCTTCTCCTGGTCCACCTCCCGGAAGCAGAGGACCACCTCGTCGGGGGAGAGGGACTCGTCAAAGAGCACCCGCACGCTGACCCAGCGGTACTCCTCCCCGAAGCGGCGCAGAAAGTCGCCGCCGTAGTCCCGGACCCGGTTGGAGACCAGGTTCCGGATGCTGTCGGAGGAAAAGCTCTCCTGAAATTCCGTGAAGGCCGCCGGCTCGATGACCTCGCCTGTCACCCGCAGCAGCTCGGGATAGGGGCCGTTGGGCGGCAGAAAGCTCCGGACGTACTCGGAGCCCTTGATCATTTCATAGGTGTCATCCCGGTAGTTCACCCGGTAGAGGGCATAATAGGAGTTGCCCAGCACCCGAACGGTCTCGTTGGTGCGCTCCACCGCCTGGTCCAGCCGCAGATTCCGCCAGGTGACCAGGAGGAGGGCGGCCACCCACACCAGCATCACCAGGCCGAAGAGCAGGGTGACCTGATTGAGATTGTCCAGGATGGTGTGGAAGGGCACGGTGATGATGACCATCCAGCCGGTGGAGATCCGCTGGTGGTAGACCCCCCGCTGGCTTCCGTCAGACGCCTCAATGGGCGTGTCATACCGGTTGAGGGAGCCGTCCCGGATGCCGGCCTGAAGCCGGGCGATGTAGCCGGCAAACTCCTCCCCCTCCTGGTCCAGCTCGGTCCGGGCGTAGAGCAGGGTCCCCTGGTTGTCGCAGACATAGACCGAGGCCCCCTCCGCCAGCTCGTCGTCCCCGGCGTTTCGGAGCAGGTTCTCAGGAAAGACATCGAAGGCCAGCACCGCGTCGCAGTCCTTGCACATCTGGGCAATGGTGATGACCGGCCGGTGGTAGATGGCGTCGGTGTAGATGTCGGTGAAGATGGGGTCGCCTCCGTCCGCCAGAGCCGCCTGATACCACCCTGCGCCGGTATAATCGTAGTCTATGTCCCCGTCCCAGGGATTGGCCGCCAGCAAACGCCCCTGAAAGACCGCGTAGGGGTCCACCGTGCCCTCCCCCAGGACCTGCTGAAGCCGCTCGTAGTACCGGCCGATCCACGCCTCGATCTCCGCCGCCGACTCCCCCGCCTGCACCCGGGCGTCGATGCTTTCAGCGCCGAAGGTGAGCAGCGTCTCAAAGACGCTCAGGTCTCCGTCCACCTCCAGAGCGTAGCTCTGGGCCAGAGAGGTCCCCAGGGCCTGGTAGTTTTGGAGCAGGGTATTCCGAATGACCCGGTAAAAGATCCCTCCCATCACCAGAAGGACCAGGATGAGCAGCAGGTTCAGGCGCAGTTTTTTCAGCAGACGGAAGCCCTTGCTCCGGGGGCGCTTCACGGGAAGCACCTCCGGATGGCCGCCGCGGCCTCCTCATAGGCCTGCGCGATCTCCGGCATGAGGCCGGCGGCCCCCGCCATGTCGTCCTGCCGCAGCAGGGCCACCTGGCTGGTGAAGAGGGCCGACAGGCGGCTCATGGACAGGTTGCCGCACATGCCCTTCAGGGTGTGGGAGGCCGTCACCGCCCCCGCCTGATCCCCCATCGCCATGGCCGCCTTCAGGGCGCCGTAGTTCGGGTCGTCCAGGAACTTCTTCAAAAAACGCTCCAGCAGCGCCTCATTGCCCATAAAGCGCGCCAGGGCGTCCGCCGTGTCAATGCCCGCCCGCTCCAGCAGCTCCGTCTTGCTCTGTTCCATCTCGCGCTCCCCCTCTATCAAATTGGACCATTGGAAAAAGGTTCCGCCGCCGCCCGGTCTTTGGTGCCGGGCTGTCGGGCGGCCATGTCCATTTTACATGATTTTCCCACAACATTCAACCGCATCCTCGGCATCCGGCACAGAAAAGGCCCCGGGCAGACGCCGATACGGCGTCCGTCCGGGGCCTTGGACGGGTGGGGATGCAGCGCGGACTCAGCGCTGGCCCTTGTCGTAGGGAATGCCCTCCGCCTTGGGGGCTCTGGACTTCTTGGAGGTGAAGGCCAGCACCACCAGAGTGATGAGGTAGGGCAGGGTGCGGTAGAAGTGGGGGCTGATGCCGATCTCGGCCAGGAAGAACACGCCGTCGCCGTTGATGTCGATGCTGGAGTAGGAGGCGGCGACACACTTGAAAAGGCCGAAGAGCAGGGCCGCGCCGGCGATGTTCAGGGGCTTCCAGTTGCCGAAGATCATGACGGCCAGGGCCAGGAAGCCGAAGCCGGCCACGTCGCCGGTGGCGGCGCAGTTGGCGGTGGTGAGGGCGTAGACAAAGCCGCCCATACCCGCCAGGGCGCCGGAAATGGTGGTGCCGGCGTAGCGCATCACATAGACGTTGATGCCCAGGGAGTCGGCGGCCTGGGGATTCTCACCGCAGGCGCGCAGCCGCAGACCGAAGCGGGTCTTGTAGAGGAGGATAGACAGGACCACGAAGAGCAGGATGCAGACATAGGTGGCCAGGTAGGTCTTGTCGATGAAGGTGGAGCCAAAAAAGCCCATATCGTCGCTACGGCCATAGCCGAAGAAGCTCTTCTTGATCATGAACCAGCTGGCGGCGTCGCCGGTGGCCATCTGGAGGGCGTTCTGGTTGGCGATGATGCGGATGAGGAAGAGGACCAGGGCGGGGGCCAGCAGGTTGAGGGCGGTGCCGCCGATGGTCTGGTCGGCCCGCAGGTTCACCGAGGCGAAGGAGAGGAGCAGGGAGAACACCGCGCCCATCAGGGCGGCGACCAGCATGGCCAGGAGCTCGAAGCCCTGGAGGGCCACCCAGTCCCCCGCCGCCTTGGCCGCGTCAAAGACGCCGGCCTGCTGGGTCAGGTTGACGAAGAGCACGCCCACAAAGGCGCCGAAGATCATGATACCTTCCAAAGCCAGGTTGATGATGCCGCTGCGCTCGGCAAAGACGCCGGCCAGAGCCACGATCATCAGGGGAATGGCGTAGATGAGGGTCTGCTGGATCAGGAATGTCATGCCTCATCGCCTCCTTTCGCGGTGTGGGCATCATCGCCGGCGGGACCGTCCTTCTTCTCGGGAGCGGGCGCCGCCGCCGGGGGAGCCGCCTTCCTGCGCTTCCCGGCGCCGCTGAGGAGCATTTTGATGACCAGGGAGAAGGCGCTGAGGTAGACGATAGTGGCAATGATGACGTCGGTAATGTATTCGTTGTAGGCCGTCAGGTTGGTCAGCTGCAGCCCCACGATGTCCAGCATGGACATAAAGCAGCCGGTAAAGACCACGGCGATGGGGTGGCTGGCCGCCAGCAGGGCCACGGGGATGCCGTTGAAGCCGGTGGTGGGCAGGGTCTGATAGGTGGACCAGAAGAATTCCGTGTTGCCCGACAGATAATAGAGCGCGGCGGCGGCGCCGGACAGGCCGCCGGCGATGGCCATGGAGAGGACGATGTTGCGCTTGTCGGCAATTCCGGCGTAGCGGGCGGCGTGGCGGTTGGAGCCGCACGCCTTGAGCTGATAGCCCAGGGTGGTCTTGTTCATGATGACATAGATGAGAATGGCAATGAGAATGGCGATGAGGATGCCGCCGTTGACCTGGGAGTTGGGGAAGATGGAGTCCAGCCCCATCTTGGCCGTCTGAACCCCGTTGTGGCTGGTCATGTAGATGTAGGCGCTCTTGGTGTTCTCGGTGGTGTT
>DXDV01000066.1 GCA_019115345.1 Candidatus Intestinimonas stercorigallinarum
TTGTCGTTGATATACATGATGGGCAGCACCAGCAGGAACTGGATAAAGGCAAAGGCGAAGGCGTTCCGGCTGTCGTGGAGGAAGGCGGGGAGGGGCCAGCCCATCATGTGGCCCATGGCGATGTAGAAGAGAGGCGCCAGGAAGCACAGGGAGGTGAGGAACCGGCGCTTCATGCCGGCGAGCTCCTCCTCCATCTGCTTGGCGGCCTCGGCCCGGGCGTCCACCCGGGCGTTGCCCTTGCCGGCTGCCGCCTGGGGCAGGGCGCAGCCGTATCCGGCGGCGTCCACGGCGGCGATGATGGCCTCCGGGGCCTGGGCGGCGGGGTCGTACTCCACCGTCATGGAGCCGCCCAGCAGGTTGACGTTGACCTCGCTGACGCCCTCCAGCTTCCGCACCGCCTTGTCCACATGGGCGGAGCAGGCCGAACAGGTCATTCCGGTTACCGTAAATTTTTGTTTCATTGGGGTCACCACGCTTTCGATTTGAGAACTGTAAAACAGAAGAAAAAGTCTGCACATTGGAACAAGGCCAAAGCCTAAAGTTCTTTTTGCTTCTTTTTCTTTCAAGAAAAAGAAGGCAAGAAAAAGAACAGAGAACTACTTCAGGATCTTGCCCAGCATATCCACCAGCTCGTCGATCTTCTCCTCCCGCTCGGCCTGGGTCTGGGCGGTGTTGACGCAGTGCTTCAGATGTGCGGTGAGGATCTCCTTGTTGGCCCGGTTCAGCATGGCCTCGGCGGCCATGACCTGGGTGGAGATGTCGATGCAGTACCGGTCCTCCTCCACCATCTTGATGATGCCGTCCATCTGGCCCCGGGCCGTCTTTAAGAGCCGGAGCACCGTTTTCTGATCTGCCATCATGGTCAGGTCCCTCCCATGTTAGATGCCTCTAAGAACACCCCCCGGGGGTGGGGGGGTACAGGGAGAATATACTCCATGGACAGAGGAATGTCAAGCCCAATCCTTGGATTTTTTGAACGTGAAGCGCCGAACAGCAAAATAGAGACCGCCGCGCATCCCGCAGTGAGATGGGCGGCGGTCTCTGTCAGGCTCGTTCCCCGGCGGCGGTGGTGTCCCGGAACAGAAGGGAGATGCACCACACGGCGGCCAGGCCCACCAGGGTGTAGACCACGCGGCTGATGGCGCTGGCGGAGCCGCCGAACAGAAAGGCAACCAGGTCAAAGCCGAAGAGCCCGATGCTGCCCCAGTTGAGCCCGCCCACGATGGCCAGGATCAGGGCGATCTTATCCACGATCACGGAAAAAACCTCCTCGTTTTGGTATCCGGGGCTTAGGATGACCAAAACGGGGAGGTTTTATGCGCGGGCGGGGCCGCGCTTACAGCAGGGACTTGGGGCCGAAGCCGTGGGGGAGGAGCTCCCGGAGGGGGAGCTTTACGTATTCCCGGTCGCCCCGGGCGACGAGGCACTCCAGGCCGGGGGCGAACTCAAAGAGAAACTGGCGGCAGGCGCCGCAGGGCCAGCAGTAGTCGGTGGAATTGCCCACGATGGCGATGCGGACGAAGTCGTCCCGGTGCCCCTCGCTCACCGCCTTCACGGCGGCGGTGCGCTCGGCGCAGATGGTGGAGCCGTAGGCGGCGTTTTCCACGTTGCAGCCGGTAAAGACCGTCCCGTCGGCGCACTCCAGGGCGGCTCCCACGGGGAAGTGGGAGTAGGGCACATAGGAGCGCTCCAGCATGGTGAAGGCCAGGTCTACCAGTTCCCGTTCCGTCATGTGATGACCTCCCATCTCAAAATGTCACTGGATATGGACGTGGTTGTTGATGTGGTCGGCGCAGTAGCAGTAATAGCCGTTGCATTTCGAGCAGTAGCGGAACTCCATATTGGGGTCGTCGGCGTCGGTGACGCCGCAGACGGCGCATTTATGGAGATAGCCCTTGTCCTTCTTGGCCTCTCGGGCGGCCTTTTTGAAGTTGATGGTCTGCCGGGAGCTCTGGTGCTGATAGCGGCGGAAGATGCGGCGGACGAAGTCCCGGAGGAAGGACCAGAAGAAGAGCACGTAGTTGAGAATGGCCACCAGAGGCAGCAGCGCCCCCACGAAATTGAAATTGATCAGGTTGAAAAGAATGGTGAGGGCGAAGAAGGCGGCGTCGATCCACGCCAGCCACTTGACCTTGACGGGGATGAAGATGAGCAGGACCTGCAGGTCCGGATAGAGGGAGGCGAAGGCGAAGAAGAGGGAGAGGTTCAGGTAGGTGACGCTGGTGCTCCCGGCGAGGAAGCCGAAGATGATGTTGAACAAGACGCCGCAGGCGTAGAAAACGGTGAACTTGGTGGTCCCCCACTCACGCTCCAGGCTTTTGCCGATCCACCAGTAGAAGTACAGGGAGAGGAGCAGGGTGATGGGCCTGTAACTCAGAGGGATAAAGAGGAAGGTGACCAGCCGCCAGACCTGCCCGCGCAGGATGGCGGCGGGGTAGAAGTCGAGCATGGCGGAAAACATGCCGCCGCTGAAGAGGTCCATCAGATAGACCAGCGCGGTGCCCACCACCAGGATGGTCATGAGATTGGGGATCCCAAGTCTGGGATGCTTGTAGCAGAAACGGTCCAGCCAGCTGTCCACGGAGCGCATGAAGGGGCCTCCTTAATGTATTTGAATTCGTGCGCACAATATTTTACCCTGTTTCAGGAGAGAAGTCTATCAGGAAATTGTGAATTTTCTGACAGAGGGCGCGGCGGCGGAGAGAGTCCTTGACAACGCCGGGAGAGGTGATATAATAAGAGCACAATTCCATAACCTTATCAAGAGTGGCGGAGGGAACGGCCCGATGAAGCCCGGCAACCTGTGGGAGACCGCAAGGTGCCAAATCCGGCGGCAGTGTTCGAAAGATGAGGGTAAGATCTCGTTGCGCTCCGCCGGTGGAGCGCTTTTTTGCTGCCGTTTTTCCCGCCCAGCGGAAAAAAGAAAGGAAATGACTATGAGCCACCGCGTTTTCACCTCCGAGTCCGTCACCGAGGGACATCCCGACAAGGTCTGCGACCAGATCTCCGACGCCGTCCTGGACGACATCCTGGCCAGCGACCCCAAGGCCCACGTGGCCTGCGAGACCTTCACCACCACCGGCATGGTGGTGGTCATGGGTGAGATCACCACCAGCCACTACACCGACATCCCCGCCATCGTCCGCCGCACCGTGGAGCGCATCGGCTACACCGACCCCGCCTACGGCTTCGACTACCGCTCCTGCGCCGTCATGACCGCCATCGACGAGCAGTCCCCCGACATCGCCATGGGCGTCAACCAGTCCTACGAGGTCCAGCAGGGGGGCGACACCGATCCCCTGGATCTGGTGGGCGCCGGAGACCAGGGCATGATGTTCGGCTACGCCTGCGGCGAGACCCCGGAGCTCATGCCCGCCCCCATCTCCCTGGCTCACCGGCTCACCCGGCGGCTGGCCCAGGTCCGCAAGAGCGGCGAGCTCAAGTGGGTCCGCCCCGACGGCAAGAGCCAGGTCACCGTGGAGTACGACGAGGAGGGCAAGGTGGTCCGCTGCCCCGCCATCGTGGTCTCCACCCAGCACGACCCCGACATCGCCCT
>DXDV01000067.1 GCA_019115345.1 Candidatus Intestinimonas stercorigallinarum
GCAGCCTTCCTGGCAATCCCCTATTGGAAGGGGAAGTACGCCCGTGTCAAGGTGCCGGCCAGCAGCGCGGCCAATGCAGAGGTTCAGACAGGAGGGGAACAGGATGCTTGAGATCAAGAACATCTGGAAGACGTTCAACGCCGGGACCGTCAATGAGAAGCAGGCCCTGCGGGGCGTCAGCCTGACCCTGAAGGACGGGGACTTCTGCACCGTCATCGGCGGCAACGGCGCCGGCAAGTCCACCATGCTCAACGCGGTGGCCGGCACCTTTTCCGTGGACAGCGGGAGCATCGTCATCGACGGGGTGGACGTGACCCGCCTGCCGGAGCACAAGCGGGCCAAGTTCATCGGCCGGGTGTTCCAGGATCCCATGATGGGCACCGCCCCCACCATGCAGATCGAGGAGAATCTGGCCCTGGCGGCCCGCCGCGGCCAGAGCCGGGGCCTGGGCTGGGGCATCACCAAGACGGAGCGGGCCGACTACCGGGAGCTGCTGCGGGACCTGGACCTGGGGCTGGAGGACCGGCTCACCAGCAAGGTGGGGCTGCTCTCCGGCGGCCAGCGCCAGGCGCTGACGCTGCTGATGGCCTCCCTGAAGCGGCCCAAGCTGCTGCTGCTGGACGAGCACACCGCCGCCCTGGACCCCAAGACGGCGGCCAAGGTGCTGGACGCCACCGAGAAGATCGTCCGGCGGGACAACCTCACCACCCTGATGATCACCCACAACATGCGGGACGCCATCGCCCACGGCAACCGCCTCATCATGATGTACGAGGGCCGGGTGGCGGTGGACGTCTCCGGCGAGGAGAAGAAAAAGCTCACCGTGGAGCAGCTCCTCGCCCTCTTCAGCCAGGCCAGCGGCTCTGATGAAGCCGACGACAAGCTCCTCCTGGGCTGAGCCGCTGGCCTGGGGCCCCATCGCAGATGGGGCGGCGGTCACGCCGTACAAGCGTTTTGCGCAGCAAAACCTTGGTATGGGCGGAATTCATTTCCGCCCATATAAATGCAATCGGGGCCCCCGGACGGCCTCCGGCCGGCTGGGGAAACAGCGGGTCTGATGAAGCCGACGACAAGCTCCTCCTGGGCTGAGACACATAAGATGATCGTGGCCTACGTGACCATGGGCATCGCCAATCTCCGCAGCGGCGCGGGGAAGCTCCTCCTCATCACCGTGGCCCTTGCCTACGGCTCCACCCTGCTGGCGGGCACGGTCTCCTATCTGGTCTCCTCCAACCTCTTTCCCTCCTTCATGAGCGCCGGCGCCCTGGACCAGATCGCCGCCACCGCCGAGACCTCCCTCTCCAGCTATCTCTCCCTCTCCATCCCGCCCCTGTTTGACACCCTCTCCGCCGTAACGCTGGCCTTCATCCTGGGCCTGTGCCTGTCCACCATGCGGGGCAAGACCATCGGCGACACCCTCTACCACGCCATGGAGGACTTCTCCGGCATCATCGACAAGGTCCTCCACACCGTCATCATCCCCCTGCTGCCCCTCTACATCTGCGGCACCTTCACCAACATGACCTACTCCGGCAAGACCTTCGCCATCCTGGGCATCCTGTGGAAGGTCTTCCTGGTGGTCATCGCCATGCACCTTCTCTATATCGTCCTCCAGTTCCTGCTGGCCGGTCTGGTGGCGGGAAAGAACCCCTTCGCCCTGATCAAAAACCAGATCCCCGGCTACGCCACCGCCATCGGCACCCAGTCCTCCGCCGCCACCATCCCCGTGAACCTGGAGTGCGCCGAGAAGGACGGCATCCTGGAGGAGATCCGCAGCTTCGTGGTCCCCCTGTGCGCCAACATCCACATGGCCGGCTCCATGATCACCACCACCGCCTGCGCCACCGCCGTGTGCCTCATGTACCAGCCCCCCATCAGCCTGAACACCGTGATCCCCTTCATCATGACCCTGGGCATCGCCATGGTGGCCTCCCCCGGCGCCCCCGGCGGCTCCATCATGACCGCCCTGCCCTTCCTCTACATGGTGTTCGGCCAGGAGGCCGGCGATGTGAACGGCCCCATCTGCGCCATCATGGTGGCCCTCTACATCACCCAGGACTCCTTCGGCACCGCCTGCAACGTGTCCGGCGACAACGCCATCGGCACCATCGTGGACGCCATCTACCGCAAATTTATCATGAAGGCTCCTGTGGCCGCGGAGGGATAAAAAGCCATGTCCTTTATCAGCGTCTTTGATGTGCTCGGGCCCAATATGATCGGCCCCTCCAGCTCCCACACCGCCGGGGCCGCCGTCATCGCCTTCCTGGCCCACAAGCTCATGGCGCCTCCCCTCACCCGGGCCGACTTCACCCTCTACGGCTCCTTTGCCAAGACCTACCACGGCCACGGCACCGACCGGGCCCTGCTGGGCGGCGTTCTGGGCTTCTCCCCCGACGACCTGTGCATCCGGGAGTCCTTCCGCATCGCCGGGGAGCGGGGACTGGCCTTCACCTTCACCCCCAACGAGACCGAGACGGACGTCCACCCCAACACCGTGGACATCCGCATGGAAAACGCCGCCGGACAGGTGATGACCGTCCGGGGCGAGTCCCTGGGGGGCGGCAAGGTGCGCATCGTGCGCATCAACGGGGTCCATGTGGACTTCACCGGAGAGTACGCCGCCGTCATCGCCATCCACCAGGACAAGCCCGGCGTGGTGGCCCACATCACCAAGGTCCTCAGCGACCGGGGCGTGAACATCGCCTTCATGCGCCTGTTCCGGGAGGGCAAGGGGGACATCGCGTACAGCATCCTGGAGTCGGACGGCGTCCTGCCCGACGGCATCCCGGAGCAGCTCCGGACCAATCCCCACATCCACGACGTCATGATCGTTCAGCCGTAAGGAGGGACCCCATTGGACTTCAGGACCGCGAAAGAACTTCTGACCCTCTGTTATCAGGAGGGGCAGCCCATCTCCCAGATCATGCTCCGCCGGGAGTGCGCGCTGGCAGAGACCACCCCGGACACCGTGAAGCGCCGCATGTCCAAGGCGCTGGAGATCATGCGGGCGTCGGCCACCACGCCCCTGGAGAGCCCCGGCCGCTCCATGGGCGGCCTCATCGGCGGGGAGGCCCGGCACCTGGCCGCCCACGCCGCCAAGAAAAAGGGCATCTGCGGGCCCGTGCTTCAAAAGGCCGTCACCTACGCCATGGCGGTGCTGGAGGTCAACGCCTCCATGGGCCTCATCGTGGCCGCCCCCACCGCCGGCTCCTCCGGCGTGGTGCCCGGGCTGCTGCTGGCGCTCCAGGAGCACTACCACATCTCCAATGAGCGGCTGCTGGACGGCCTCTTCAACGCCGGCGCCATCGGCTACCTGGCCATGCGCAACGCCACCGTGGCCGGGGCCGTGGGCGGCTGCCAGGCCGAGGTGGGGGTGGCCGCCGCCATGGCCGCCTCCGCCGCCGTGGAGCTGATGGGCGGCTCTCCCGAATCCTGCCTGGACGCCGCCTCCACCGTGCTCATGAACATGCTGGGCCTGGTGTGCGACCCGGTGGGCGGGCTGGTGGAGTACCCCTGTCAGGGCCGCAACGCCGCCGGCGTGGCCAACGCCCTGGTGGCCGCCGAGCTGGCCCTGAGCGGCATCCGGCAGCTCATCCCCTTCGACGAGATGCTCTCCGCCATGTACCAGGTGGGCCGGCACATCCCCGCCGAGCTGCGGGAGACCGCCCTGGGCGGCTGCGCCACCACCCCCAGCGCCTGCGAGCGCTGCGGCTGCTGCGGCTGACCACGTCGCCCCACGGGAGCGCCCCTGCCCCATCGGAAGAAATATCAGTTACAAAAGGGCCCGTTGCAGAATCGAAAAATTCTGCAGCGGGTCCTCTGTTGTCTGGAGCGGTTCAAATTGTCGGGATCGCCGTGAGATCTACGGTTGTCAATCTGAAATGAGCATAGAGCAAGGCAAAGGCGCGATGGATACCTCTTTCAGAGGGGATACGCTGTGTGGTTTCCCCACGCTTCTTCCAGAAGGCCTTTTGCAGGCACAGCTGCTTCATCTGTGCCGGATCCTTGCTCGGCGGCACTTTCGAAAATCTAAAGCTCTTCTTTTGTTGATGGGCCTATTTTGCAACGGACCCTTTTTTGTCTATGGGGCCGCGGGACCCTCGCCGCCCTCCTCCTGCTGGAGGGTGAGCATCCGGTAGAGCATCCCGCCGTAGCGCCCCTCCAGCTCGGCCACGTCCCGGTAGTCGAAGCTCCGGCACAGGGGCAGGCCGCGCAGTCCCTCCAGGTAGCGCCGGGCGGCCTGGATGAGCACATCGCACTGCACGGTGTAGAACATGGGCCCCTTCCCCGTCAGGTAAGCTCCCGGGCTCTTGAGGAAGAGCTTTTTGGGGCTGAGATAGACGGCGAAGCCGGGGGGCGGCCCCGGAGGCAGGGCGTCGTCGTCCAACACCAGGAAGCGGATGTCGTGGTTGGCCAGCACCCGCTCCTTGATGCTCTCCAGGTGCTCCAGCCGCTGGGCGGGGGACATGCGGTAGAGGATGTCGGCGAAGAGGAGCCGCCCCGACTCCAGATAGCGGAGCACCGAGGACTTGAGGAGGTAGAAGTCGATGTGGCTCTTCTGAAAGACCTCCTCCCAGGTGATGAACAGCCGCCGCAGGTCCCAGGCGGGGCCGTCGGCCGGGTCCCCCGCCCGGATGAGGGGCTCGCAGACCGAGGAGGGCAGCAGAAACTCGAACCCATAGGGGGAGAAGAACTGAAACTGATCCCGGCTGTAAAAGTCGGTGCGGTATCCGCCCCGGCGCATATCCTCCGGCCGGGCGGGAGCGAGGAGGACCTGCCGCTCCCGGAGCCGGCCCAGGGCGGTCTCCCTCAGCCGGGCGGCGGCGGCGCCCTGGACCATCACCAGGGCGTCCAGCTCCCCATGGCCCTCCATGCTCATGAGCATGCCGCAGCCCTCGTCCACCGTCAGGATGCCCTCCCGCTCCAGGCCGGCGCCGTCATAGAGGGTGAGGAAGCTCCCACGGTTCCGGCTGAGAAAGCCGTAGAGCAGCCCCATCTCCTCCTCGCGGCCGTCCTGAAACCGCGCCAGGTCCAGGGCGGCGTGGATGTGGCAGCCCTCCCGCCGGAAGAGCCGTTCCAGCACCACGAAGTCCCGGCTTTTGAGGAGGGTGAGCAGGTCCACGGTGCACACCACCGTCCCCCCCTCCGGCGGGAGGGAGAGGTCCCGCAGGCGGCCCAGGATCTCATGGCGCTGAAGAAGGAGTTCCACCTCCGTTCCCGGCGCGGGGGCGGGGGCGGAGCGCTGGTGGGCCGAGGCGTCATAGGCCCGGGACAGCAGGGCGGTGATCCCCTCCTCCAGGCCGCCCCCGGCGGCCTCCGGGAAGGCGGCGGCAAAGGCCCCCTCCAGCCCGTCCCGGCGGATGGCGGCGGCAAAATACCGCCCCAGCGCCACATCCACCACATGGGCCGTCTTGGGGGCGGGGAGCAGGTCCTTGTTGCACCATTTGCTGATGTAGGAGACGTCGTAGCCCACCTCATCGGCCACCGCGTAGAGCTTGCTGCCCGTGAAGTCCAGCAGCCGCCGCAGCACCGCGCCGTACTCCGTCATGTCCATCCCTCCCTGCGCTCCATGTGATATCAGTATAACATGGCAGGCCCCATTTTTCAAATGGATCAAGCTTGAATTCAATTGCATGTCCGATTCAAGTTTGAGGCAACTAAGTTCCAGATTTGTCCATTGCATTTCATGGCTTCACGCCGGCAAACCTGCTACACTGAGGGCACATCAAGAGAAAGGGTGACGCCTTATGAAACCCATGCGGATGCACCATGTGGGCGTGGTCCTCCCCACGGTGGAGCAGGCCGAGCGCCTCATGGAGCTCTTCGGCCTGGAGGTGGACTACCGGGGCTATGTGAAAAGCTACCACGCCGACCTCATCTTCACCAAGTACGGACCCAACGAGAGTCCCATCGAGTTCATCATCCCCCACGAGGGGGTGCTCACCCGCTTCAACGGCGGAAAAGGCGGCATCGCCCACATCGCCTTCGAGGTGGACGATGTGGAGGCCGCCAGCCGGGAGCTGGAGGCCGCCGGTCTGGAGATGCTGGAAAAAGAAGCGGTGGAGGGTACCTCCGACATCATCGTCAACTTCCTCCGCCCCCGGTACTCCGAGGGCATCCTCTTCGAGCTGGTCCAGACGGTGGCCCCCATCGACCGGAGCGGCGCCAACCATTCATAAGGGAGGCAGCAGCATGTACACCATGGGTATCGATGTGGGCTCCGCCTCCTCCAAGGCGGTCATCCTCCGGGACGGCCGGGAGGTGGTGGCGGCCCGGGCCATCCAGGCCGGCACCGGCAGCAGCGGCCCCGGGCGGGTGCTGGAGGCGCTGCATGCCGAGAGCGGCCTGGGCGTGGAGGACATGTCCTTCATCCTAGCCACCGGCTACGGCCGCACCTCCCTTCCCATGGCCGGGAAGCAGATGAGTGAGATCACCTGTCACGCCAAGGGGGTCTTTTTCCAGAACCCCGCCGCCCGCACCGTCATCGACATCGGCGGGCAGGATGTGAAGGCCATCGCCCTCAACGATCAGGGCGGCATCCGGCAGTTCTACATGAACGACAAGTGCGCCGCCGGCACCGGCCGCTTCCTGGAGGTCATGGCCAGAGTTCTGGAAGTGCCGCTGGAGGACATGGCGGCCTATCACTTCCGCTCCCACAGCCCCGCCCAGGTGAGCAGCACCTGCACCGTCTTTGCCGAATCCGAGGTCATCTCCCTCCTCTCCCGGGGGACGGCCAAGGAGGATATCATCGCCGGCGTTCACTTCAGCGTGGCGGCCAAAGCCTGCGCCCTGGCTCAGCGGGTGGGGGTCCGAAGCACAGTGGTCCTGACCGGCGGAGCCGGTCAAAACAGCGGCGTAGCCGACGCCATCCAAAAGGAATTGGGCGTACCCCTGGTGGTGGCCCGTGAGCCCCAGCTCACCGGCGCCCTGGGCGCCGCCCTGCTGGCCTACGAGGAAATGATGAGAAAGGAGCATACCGCATGAGTGAGAAAATGCCGCAAGAGATGAGTTCCAAGGAGCTTTTGGCTTACTACCAGGCCAAGCTGGACGAGGAGGCCCGCCAGGCCAAGGCCAACGGCAAGCTGGTGTGCTGGTCGGCCTCGGTGGCCCCGCCGGAGCTGTGCGTGGCCATGGACATCGCCATGGTCTACCCCGAGACCCACGCCGCCGGCATCGGCGCCCGGAAGGGGGCCATGGACATGCTGGAGGTGGCCGACCGCATGGGCTACTCCGTGGACTGCTGCTCCTACGGCCGGGTGAACATGGGCTACATGGAGCTTTTGAAGCAGGAGGCCATGACCGGCAAGACCCCCGAGGTCCTGGCCAACTCCCCCGCCGCCCGGGTCCCCCTCCCCGACCTGGTCATCACCTGCAACAACATCTGCAACACCCTGCTCAAGTGGTATGAGAACCTGGCTGCCGAGCTCAACATCCCCTGCATCGTCATCGACGTGCCCTTCAACCACACCATGCCCGTGTCCGAGCACGCCAAGGAGTACATCGCCGACGAGTTCCGCAACGCCATCTCCCAGCTGGAGGTCATCTGCGGCCGTCCCTTCGACTATGAGAAGTTCCATCAGGTCCGCCGGCAGACCCAGCGCTCCATCGCCCAGTGGAACCGCATCGCCGCCATGAGCCGGTACAAGCCCTCCCCCCTCAACGGCTTCGACCTCTTCAACTACATGGCCCTGGTGGTCTGCGCCCGCAGCCGCGACTACGCCGAGATCACCTTCAAGAAGTTCGCCGACGAGCTGGAGGAGAAGTACAAGAAGGGCGAGTTCGCCTTCAAGGGCGCCGAGAAAAACCGGGTGACCTGGGAGGGCATCGCCGTGTGGCCCTACCTGGGGCACACCTTCAAGTCTCTGAAGAACCAGGGCACCATCATGACCGGCTCGGCCTACCCCAACATGTGGGACCTCTCCTACGACGCCGAGGACGAGTCCCTCCACTCCATGGCCGAGGCCTACACCCGTACCTACATCAACACCTGCCTGGACAACAAGGTGGCCGTGCTGCGCCGGATCATGGAGCAGGGCCAGTGCGACGGCGTGGTCTACCACCTCAACCGCAGCTGCAAGCTCATGAGCTTCCTGAACGTGGAGACCGCCGAGAAGATCCAGGCGCAGAACGGCCTGCCCTATGTGAGCTTCGACGGCGACCAGACCGACCCCCGGAACTTCGCGCCCGCCCAGTACGACACCCGGGTCCAGGCCCTGGGTGAGATGATGGAATCCGCCGCCGGCGGTCAGGCTTGAGGAAGGAGCGGAAGACATGGAAGAGAAGATCAGATCCCTGCTGGCAGAGTTCAAGACCATCGCCAGCCATCCCGAGCAGGCCGTGGCCGACCATCTGGCCCAGACCGGCAAGGGCGCCATCGGCATGATGCCCATTTACGCCCCCGAGGAGCTGGTCCACGCCACCGGCTTCCTCCCCGTGGGGCTCTGGGGCGGCAGCCGCCCCGTCGCCAAGGCCCGGACCTACCTCCCCCCCTTCGCCTGCTCCATCATGCAGCAGGTCATGGAGCTGGAGTGCGAGGGCGTCTATGACGGCCTGGCCGCCGTGGTGTTCTCCGTCCCCTGCGACACCCTCAAGTGCATGTCCCAGAAGTGGAAGGGCACCTCCCCCGTGCTGGTCTTTACCCATCCCCAGAACCGGGGCCTGGAGGCGGCCAACCGCTTCCTGGAGCGGGAGTACGCCATCCTTCAGGAGAAGCTGGAGACCATCACCGGCGTGAAGATCACCAACGCCGCCCTGGAGAACTCCATCCGGATCTACAACGAGAACCGGGCCGCCATGCGGGCGTTCTCCGCCCTGGCCGCCCAGTATCCCCAGGTCATCTCCGCCGTGGACCGCCACGCCGTCTTCAAGGCCCGGCTCTTCCTGGAGAAGTCCCGCCACACCGCCATGGTGCGGGAACTGATGGAGGCCGTCCGGGCCTCCGAGCCCCAGCCCTGGACCGGCAAGCGGGTGGTGGTCACCGGCATCCTGCTGGAGCCCGACGGACTGCTGGAGCTCTTCGACCGGCTGGGTCTGGCCATCGCGGCCGACGACCTGGCCCAGGAGTCCCGCCAGGTCCGGGTGGACGTGCCCGACGGCGACGAGGCCCCCCTCTACCGCCTGGCCCGGGTGTGGCAGAACCTGTACGGCTGCTCCGTGGCCACCGACACCAAGAAGCAGCGGGGCCCCATGCTCCTGGATATGGTCCGCAAGACCGGGGCCGACGCCGTGGTGGTGGCCATGATGAAGTTCTGCGACCCCGAGGAGTGGGACTACCCCATCTACTTCAAGCAGCTGGAGGCCCAGGGCGTCCCCAACCTCATGATCGAGGTGGATCAGGAGGCCAGCGCCTTCGAGCAGGTCCACACCCGGCTCCAGAGCCTGGTGGAGACCCTGTAAGGAGGTGGACGCCATGGGCAAGCCCCAGATCATCACCGCCCGGGAGGCCGCTGAGCTTCTGCGGGACGGGGACACCCTGACCACCAGCGGCTTTGTAGCCAGCTGCATCCCGGAAGCCCTCAACAAGGCGGTGGAGCGGCGCTTCCTGGAGACCGGCCATCCCCGGGACCTGACCTACCTTTACGTCTCTTCTCAGGGAAACCGGGACGGTCGGGGCGGCGAACACTATGCCCACAAGGGCCTGCTCAAGCGCTTTATCGCCGCCCACTGGGCTACGGTGCCGGCTCTTGGCGAGATGGCCATGCGGAATGAAATTGAGGGCTATAATCTCTCCCAGGGCGCCCTTTGCCACCTGTTCCGGGACATCGCCGGCCATAAGCCCGGCACCATCACCCCCGTGGGCCTGGGCACCTTCCTGGACCCCCGCAATGGCGGCGGAAAGATCAACAGCATCACCACCGAGGATATGGTGGAGCTCATCACCATCCATGGGAAGGAATACCTCTTCTACCCCGCCTTCCCCGTTCAGGTGGCATTTCTCCGGGGTACTTACGCCGACGAGCGCGGCAACGTGACCCTGGAGCATGAGGTAGCCCCCCTAGAGGCCACTTCGGTCGCCCAGGCGGTCAAAAACAGCGGCGGCGTGGTGGTGGTCCAGGTGGAGGAGGTGGTCCGGGCAGGCAGCCTGGATCCCAGACTGGTAAAGATCCCGGGGATCTATGTAGATTACCTGGTTGTGGCTCCGCCGGAGGAGCATCAGCAATCTTTGGACTGCGGCTGTGACCTTACCATCTGCGGCGCTCTGCGCGGCCCTGACACGGTCTCCGCCCCCCTTGCGCTCAGCGCCAAGAAGATCATCGGCCGCCGGGGCGCTCTGGAGCTGACCTCCGGTGTGACGGTCAACCTGGGCGTCGGTGCGCCGGAGTACGTGGCGGCGGTGGCCGCCGAGGAGGGCATCGGCAATCAGATGACCTTGACGGTGGAGAGCGGCCCCATCGGCGGCATTCCCCAGGGCGGGCTCCGATTTGGCTCCTCCCGCAACGCTGACGCCATCCTGGACCAGGGCTACCAGTTCGATTTCTACGACGGCGGCGGCCTGGACCAGACCTACCTTGGCCTGGCCCAGTGCGACCGATACGGCAACATCAACGTCAGCCGCTTTGGGCCCAAGATCGCCGGCTGCGGCGGCTTCATTGACATCAGCCAGAATACCCGGCAGGTCTTTTTCTGCGGCACCTTCACCGCCGACGGCCTGAAGGTCCAGGTGAAGGACGGCGCTGTCCACATCCTCCAGGAGGGCCGCAGCAGGAAATTCCTGCGCCAGGTGGAGCAGGTGACCTTCAGCGGCGACATGGCGGTGAAGAACGGCCAGGAGGTGACCTACATCACCGAGCGCTGCGTCTTTCGGCTCCGCTCCGACGGCCTCCATCTGACCGAGATCGCTCCGGGCGTCGATCTGGAGCGGGACATCCTGGCCCAGATGGATTTTACGCCCGCCATCGACCATGTGGACGGGGCAGTCCCCCTGATGGACCCCCGCATTTTCCGGGACGCCCCCATGGGCCTTGCCTGACCTCCCGTTCCTCTCTTTTCTATTGCTTCCCTCTTCTCAAAAGTGTGTGTGTGCGGCAGTGCCGGGGCGGATCTCCGCCCCGGCACTGCCGCGTCTTTTTCCATATTTTCTGTCAGCCGCACTTGGAGTAGCCGCAGTTCCGGCAGGTGACGCAGCCGCCCTCATGCTCCAGGGGGCTGCCGCACTCGGGGCAGAACTTGGCCAGCTTGGCCTCGGCGGGGGTCATGTCCGGGTTCAGGTTTCCCTTGGGGCCCTCCACCACGGCCGCCTTCCGGGGACCCATGGGGGGCGGACAGGGGGGGATGCGGTTGCCCTGGGAGGCCTTCATCACCTTCTCGATGGCCTTGGCGATGGCGTCGGGGCAGGAGGTGACGGGGATGCCCGGCTGGCGGATGCAGGAGGGGCAGCGGATGCCCTTGAGCTGGGTGATGATCTCATCGCTGTCCACGCCGGAGCGCAGGGCGATGGACACCAGGCGGGCGGTGGCCTCCGACTGGGAGGGGCAGCCCCCGGCCCGGCCGGTGTTGGTAAAGACCTCGCAGATGCCCTGCTCGTCGTAGTTGACCGTGATGAAGAGCTTGCCGCAGCCGATCTTCACCTTCTCAGTGTAGCCCATGGTGACGTCGGGCCGGGGCCGGGGCAGGATGGAGCCGTTGCGCATGATGCAGGCGGTGGAATCGCAGGCGGCGTCCAGCGTCTGCTCCACGTGGTCGGGGAGGGTCTTGCCCTCCTTGCCGTCGTTGACCTTGCCGATGTTCAAGACCTGCTCGTCCCGGCTGCCGTCCCGGTAGATGGTGGTGCCCTTGCACCCCAGCTGGTAGGCCAGGCGGTAGACCTGGGCCACATCCTCCCGGGTGGCGGCGTTGGAGAAGTTGACCGTCTTGCTCACGGCGTTGTCGGTGAAGGCCTGGAAGGCGGCCTGCATCTTCACGTGCCAGATGGGGGAGACGTCGTGGGCGCAGACAAAGACCCGCTTCATGTCCTCCGGGATGCCCTCCACGTGGGCCAAAGTGCCCTGCTCCACGACGGCCTTCATCAACGCCTCGGAGTAGAGCCCCCGGCGGGTCAGTTCCTCCTTGAGGATGCCGTTGGTCTCGATGAGGTGGGTGCTGTCCATGACGTTGCGGATATAGGCGTAGGCAAAGACCGGCTCCACGCCGCTGGACACCCCGGCGATGATGGAGAGGGTGCCGGTGGGGGCGACGGTGGTGACGGTGGCGTTGCGCAGGGGCTTGCCGTCCTTGTAGACGCTCTCCCCGAAGAGGGGGAAGGCCCCGCGGACCGCCGCCAGGTCCTCGCTGGCCTGGTGGCCCACGGTCTGCACCAGCTCCATGACCTCCCGGGCCATGGCCACGCCGGCGTCGGAGTCGTAGGGGATGCCCAGATAGAGGAGCATGTCGGCAAAGCCCATGACGCCCAGGCCGATCTTCCGGGTCAGCTTGGTGACCTGGTCGATCTCGGGCAGGGGGTACTGATTGACCTCGATGACGTTGTCCAGGAAGTGGACGGCGGTGCGGATGGTCTTTTCCAGCTTCTCCCGGTCCAGGGCATAGCCGCCGGCGGTCTTTTTCAGGTGGTTGACCAGGTTGATGGAGCCCAGGTTGCACGCCTCATAGGGCAGCAGGGGCTGCTCCCCGCAGGGGTTGGTGGACTCGATCTCCCCCTGCTTGGGGCAGGGGTTGTCCCGGTTGAGCCGGTCCAGGAAGATGATGCCCGGCTCGCCGGTACGCCAGGCGGAGTCCACGATGGCGTCAAAGACCGCCCGGGCGCCCAGCCGGCCGGTGATCTTTTTGGAGGCCGGGTCCACCAGGTCGTACTCCCCGCCGGCCTCCACCGCCGCCATGAAGGTCTCGGTCAGGCCCACGGAGATGTTGAAGTTGGTGATCTCCTTGGTGTCGTTCTTGCAGGTGATGAACTCCATGATGTCGGGGTGGTCCACCCGGAGGATGCCCATGTTGGCCCCCCGGCGGGTGCCGCCCTGCTTCACCGCCTCGGTGGCGGCGTTAAAGACCTTCATGAAGGAGATGGGCCCGCTGGCCACGCCGCCGGTGGAGTTCACCGTGGAGCCCTTGGCCCGGAGCCGGGAGAAGGAGAAGCCGGTGCCGCCGCCCGACTTGTGGATGAGGGCGGCGTTCTTGATGGCGTCGAAGATATCCTCCATGGAGTCGGCCACCGGCAGCACGAAGCAGGCGGAGAGCTGCCCCAGGGGCCGGCCGGCGTTCATGAGGGTGGGGGAGTTGGGCAGGAAGTCCAGGTTGGTCATCAGGTCAAAGAAGGACCTGGCGGTGGCGGCCACATCGGCCTGGGGGTCAAAGCGGGCGTCGGCAGCGGCG
>DXDV01000068.1 GCA_019115345.1 Candidatus Intestinimonas stercorigallinarum
TGGCCCAGGAAGAAGTCCCCCTCCCTGGCCCGGAAGCTCATGAGCTCCACCCGGCCCCGGTAAAAGGTCTCGATGTTGGCCGCGGAGGGGAAGCGGAGCAGCCGGGCGATCTCCACGGCGGTGGCCCGCTCGGGATTGATGAGCAGGTCGATGCCCATGTCCCGCTTCAGGGCGCTGATGTCGGTGGTGTACTCCACGTCCCGGACCCGGGCCACGGTGAAGGCGGTGCCCAGGTGCTTGGCGTTGAGACAGCAGACCATGTTGACCTCGTCCAGGTTGGTGGCGGCGATGAGCATGTCGGCGTGCTCGGCCCCCGCCTCCCGCAGCACGCTGATGGAGGCGCCGTTGCCCTTGACGCACATGACATCCAGGGCGTCGTCCGCCTTTCGAAGGGCTTCGCTGTTGCTGTCCACAATGGTGATGTTGTGGTCCTCCTGAGAAAGCAGTTCGGCCAAGGTATAGCCGACCTTTCCGTCACCCACAATGATGATATTCAATTTTCCTACATCCTCTCTGGTGATGTGAGACTTGACCTGCCTATACTATATTCGAACCTGCGCGGAAGCGCAAGAGTTTCCGGCAGGAAATGACAGAAAATCCACCCATTTTTCAGCATGGGGGCGGCGCTTGCAAATATGGGCGGCTCGGGCCGGTCCCGGACCGGGGAGACCTCCCCGCGGGGCGGGCCTTCCGGGCCGGCGGCAGGGGGGCTATGGTGACAACGACGGATTTCCCTGCATTTCCCGGGAAAAAATCGTGGGAAGTTCCGAGGAAACGCACTTGCGAATCTCAATTCACTGTGCTAAAATAAATGCCACATGCGGACAAATGCCTGTCTGACAAAGACACTTGTCCCCCGGAGCGGGGGGACGGAGGAGGGATATCATGGCCAATCCGCCCAAATATTTTATCGTGGAGGCCACCGCGCTGCCGGAGATCTTCCGGCGGGTGGCGGAGGCCAAACGGCTGCTGGAGACCGGAGAGGCCGAGACCGTCCACCAGGCCACGGGGATCACGGGGATCAGCCGCAGCGCCTTTTATAAATATAAGGACGCGGTGCGCCCCTTCAACGACATGCTCCACGGACGGATCGTCACGGTCCAGGTCCGCCTGCGGGACGAGCCGGGGGTGCTCTCGTCGGTGCTCAACAGCTTTGCCGTCTCGGGGGCGAACATCCTCACCATCAACCAGGGGATCCCCACCAGCGGCTGCGCCCTGGTGACCATCGGCGCCGAGACCTCCGGGCTGCGCATCCCTGTGGAGGAGCTGTTGACCCGGACGGAGGAGCTCAGGGGCGTCCTCAAGTGTGAGATCCTGGCGGGGTGAGCCCGACCGGCCCCCGGCAGGCCCGTGAAATCGGAATGCTGTTGTGAGGAGTGTAGATCGTATGGTAAATATCGCCATTTTAGGCTTTGGGACCGTGGGCTCCGGCGTGGCCGAGGTCCTGGCCAAAAACGCCGGCCACATCGACCAGAAGGTGGAGACCCCGGTCCGGCTCAAGTACATCCTGGATGTGCGGGACTTCCCGGAGAGCCCCTTCGGGGACAAGATCGTCCACGACTTTTCCATCATCGAGAACGACCCCACCGTGGACATTGTGGTGGAGACCATCGGCGGGGCCACCGTGGCCCTGGACTTCACCCGCCGCGCCCTGACGGCGGGGAAGAGCGTGGTGTCCTCCAACAAGGAGCTGGTGGCCGAGCACGGCCATGACCTCCTCCAGCTGGCGGCGGAGAAGGGCGTGAGCTATCTCTTCGAGGCCAGTGTGGGGGGCGGCATCCCCATCCTGCGGCCGCTGTCCCAGTGCCTGGCGGCCAACGAGCTCACCGAGGTCTGCGGCATCCTCAACGGCACCACCAACTATATCCTCACCCGGATGATCCGCTCCGGCCTCACCTTTGAGTCGGCCCTGAAGGAGGCCCAGGCCAACGGCTACGCCGAAAAGGACCCCACCGCCGACATCGAGGGCCACGACGCCTGCCGGAAGATCTGCATCCTGGCGGCCATCGCCTTCGGCCGCCACGTCTATCCCCGGCAGGTGCCCACCGAGGGCATTTCCGGCGTCACCCTGGCCGACGTGGCCTATGCCGAGTCCTGCAACCGGAAGATCAAGCTGCTGGGCCGGGCGCTGAAGGAGTCCGACGGCCGGATCTGCGCCTATGTGGCCCCCCATCTGGTGGACAGCGAGGCCCCGCTCGCCGGGGTGGAGGACGTGTTCAACGCCATCATGGTCAAGGGCGACGCCATCGGCGACGTGATGTTCTACGGCCGGGGCGCCGGCAAGCTGCCCACCGCCTCGGCGGTGGTGGCCGACGTGATGGACGCCGCCCGGCACATCCGCTCCCGGAAGCGCATCGAGTGGGGCCCCGGCGGCGACGATGCGGTGGTCGGGCCGGAGGGCCTCGTCTCCCGGTGGTACGTCCGGGTCACGGGCAGCGTGGAGGCCGCCCGGGCGGTGCCCGGCGCCGGCCTGCTCTCCCGGCCCGGCGCGCCCGCCGACGAGGTGGCCTTCCTCACCGCGCCCATGACCCAGGCCCAGGTGGAGCAGGCCCTGAGCGCCCTGGAGGTCCGGTCCCTGTTCCGGGTCCTGGCCTGAGGGCATAGACTGCTCTGGAGGCCCTGGGCCTCTCTTTCCCATACGTAACGCTTAGGGGGTACATATACCATGGCACTCATTGTACAGAAATTCGGCGGGACCTCCGTCGCGGACGCCGACCGCATCCGCAACGTGGCCCGCATCATCACGGAGACCTACCGCCGGGGCCACAGCCTGGTGGTGGTCCTCTCCGCCCAGGGGGACACCACCGACGACCTCATCGCCAAGGCCGCGGAGATCAACCCCAAGGCATCCAAGCGGGAGATGGACATGCTTTTGTCCACCGGCGAGCAGATCTCCTGCTCCCTGTGCGCCATGGCCATCGAGGCCATGGGCTATCCGGTGGTCTCCCTCACCGGCTGGCAGGCCGGCTTCAAGACCAACTCGGTGTACAGCTGCGCCCGGATCAAGAGCGTCCGCACCGAACGGATCATGGCCGAGCTGGACAAGAAGAAGATCGTCATCATCACCGGCTTCCAGGGGATCAACAAGTACGGCGACGTCACCACCCTGGGCCGGGGCGGCTCGGACACCTCGGCGGTGGCCCTGGCCGCCAGCCTCAACGCCGACCTGTGCCAGATCTACACCGACGTGGACGGCGTCTACACCGCCGACCCCCGCTGCGTGAAGGGGGCCCGGAAGCTGCAGGAGATCACCTACGACGAGATGCTGGAGCTGGCCACCTTGGGCGCCCAGGTCCTGCACAACCGCTCGGTGGAGATGGCCAAGCGGTACAACGTAAATCTGGAGGTCCTCTCCAGCTTTTCCGGCCAGCCCGGGACAAAAGTCAAGGAGGTAGCGAAAAACATGGAAAAGCCCTATGTCAGCGGCGTCGCCAAGGATAAGCACATTGCCCGGCTGGCCCTCATCGGCCTGCCGGATAAGCCCGGGACCGCCTTCCGCCTGTTCTCCACCCTGGCCAGGCACAAGATCAACGTGGACATCATCCTCCAGTCCATCGGCCGGGGCGAGACCAAGGACATCAGCTTCACCGTGGACCTGGACGATATGGAGCGGGCCCAGGAGCTGCTGGGCGAGATGCAGAGCACCCTGGGCTTCGACCACATCGACGTCACCGACGACATCGCCAAGGTCTCCATCGTGGGCGCCGGCATGATCGACAACCCCGGCGTGGCCGCCCTGATGTTCGAGGCCCTCTACAACGCCGGCATCAACATCCACATGATCTCCACCAGCGAGATCAAGGTGTCCGTCCTGGTGGACAAGTGCGACGCCGACACCTCGGTGCAGGTGATCCACGACCGGTTCTACGAGGAATTCGGGAACATCTAAGGTATGAGGCCGTCCCCGCGGCGGGCCGCCGCCCCAGCGCCTCTGCGGCGCCCCTGCCGCCTCAACGGAGGTCTTTCGACAAGCTGAGCCCGAAGGCTCCCGCCCAAGGAGGGGCGGGTGCCTTCGGGCTTCTTTTGCGCCGGGCGTTTCCACAGGGCGGAATTCCGGAAAAATGCCCATATGCCACCGGCATACCCTTTTGGCGCGCCGAAAAGATTATGTATACTTGATCTGCGGATCTGCCCAGTGAAGCGTCGGAGGGCGAGATGGAGAGGGCGGTGGAAAATTCGGTGGAAAAGTGCAAAATTTCAGACAT
>DXDV01000009.1 GCA_019115345.1 Candidatus Intestinimonas stercorigallinarum
AAGCCCCATGAAAGAGAAACGGACCCCCCGGCCCGAGCCCATGGCCGAGGCCGACGGCATCATTGAGGGCCGCAACGCGGTCATCGAGGCTTTGCGGGCGGGGACGCCCATCGATAAAATTTTCATCGCCAAGGGGGAGACCGACGCCGCCCTGGGCCACATCGCCTCCACGGCCCGGAGCAAGGGCGTCGTGGTGGTGGAGTGCGACCGCCGGAAGCTGGACGCCATGAGCCGCACCCACGCCCACCAGGGGGTCATCGCCCAGGCCGCCGTCCGGGCGTACGCCTCGGTGGACGACATCCTCAGCGCCGCCAGGGAGAAGGGGGAGCCCCCCCTCATCGTGGTGTGCGACGAGCTCTCCGACCCCCACAACCTGGGGGCGGTCATCCGCACCGCCGAGTGCGCCGGGGCCCACGGGGTCATCATCCCTAAGCGCCGCTCCGCCGGACTCACCGCCGTGGTGGCCAAGACCTCGGCGGGGGCGGTCTCCCATGTGCCCGTGGCCCGGGTGCCCAACCTCCCCAGCCTCCTCAAGGACCTCAAGGAGGAGGGGGTCTGGGTCTTTGGCACCGCCGCCGACGGCGGAACCACCCTCTACGACGCCGACCTGAAGGGCCCCGCCGCCATCGTCATCGGCTCCGAGGGGACCGGCATGGGCCGGCTGGTGGCCGAGCAGTGCGACTTCAAGGTCAGCATCCCCATGAAAGGCAAGCTCAACTCCCTCAACGCCTCGGCGGCGGCGGCCATTCTGCTCTATGAGGCCGTCCGCCAGCGGCTGGGATAACCATTCAGAGAACAAAGGAAGGCCGGTATGGCAAAGGACAGGGACGACGAACAACAGAATTTCACCCTGGAGGAGATCTTGGCGGAGTACGGCGTGGACGTGAGCCGCTGGGAGGAGGACGGGAAGGACAAGCCCGCCGCCGATCCCGGCCCCGACCTGCCCTGGCCGGAGGCCAAACACACCCCGCCGCCCCAGAACGTGGTGCTCTTCCCCGGCATGACGGCTCCGCCGGAGGAGGACGAGGCCGACGGCGGCGAGGAGGAGGACGCCCCCGCCGCCGGGGAGCCGGAGGAGGAGGCCCCGCCGCCGCCCAGGGAAACGCCCCGGAAGGCCCCGGTGACCGACAAGGTGCTGGAGTTCCCCGAGGACGACACGCCCCCCCTCCAGGCGGGCCTGCGGCATCTGAGGGAGAAGGCCGACGCCTTCTCCGACCGGATGTTCGCCGAGGAGGGGACCGAGGTCTCGGAGGAGACCATCCGGTTCCAGAAGCTCATCCCCGGCGTGGATGAGGAGGAGGAGCGGGAGGAGGAGCCCCCCCGCCGGGAGCGCAAGCCCCGCAAGGAGCCCGAGCCGCCCCCCGACCTGCCGCCGGGGGAGCTGGCCGGCCGGTACGGGCGGGGCCTGGGCCTGCTGCGCCTGCGGGCGGTGCTGGTGGCCCTGCTGTGCATCCCGCTGCTCTACCTGGCCTTCGCCGGGTACTTCGGCCTGCCCCTCCCCGGGGCCCTGGCCGGGTCCTTCCAGCTGCGGGTGTGGTGCTCCGCCGGACTGCTGGGGGTGGCCATGGTGCTGGGGGCGGACGTCCTCCTCCGGGGCCTGCTGGACCTCATCCTCCTCCGGCCCGACGGGGCCGCCGCCTGCTGCTTCGCCTGCGGCTTGACCCTGTGGGACGCCCTCACCCAGCTCACGTATATGCCCGAGCGGACCAGCCTGGCCTACTGCGCCCCCTGCGCTGTGGGGCTCTTCTGCGCCATGTGGGGGACCTATGCCAAGCGCCAGGGGCTGCGGCTCTCCTGCCGGACGGCGGCGGCCGCCCCGGAGCCCTTCCTGGTGACCCTGGACGCCGAGAGCTGGAACGGCCGGGCGGCCTACGCCAAGTGGTCGGGGCCCGCCTACGGCTTCGGCAGCCAGATCCAGGAGCCCGACGGGGCCCAGCGGGTCCTCCGGCTGACGGTGCCCCTGCTGCTGCTGGGGAGCCTGCTGTGCGCCCTCATGGCCTCGGTGGGCCAGGGAGCTCCCGAACGGCTGCCCTGGTGCCTCTCGGCCGCCGCCACCGCCTCCGCCGGCTTTTCCGCCCCGCTGTGCTTCTCCCGGCCCTACCGGGCCCTGGCCCGGCGGCTCTCCTCCAGCGGCGCCGCCCTCCCGGGCTGGTCGGCGGCCCAGCGGACGGGCAAGGCCATCCTCCTCACCGACACCGACCTCTTTCCCCCCGGCGAGGTCTCCCTCAACGGCATCAAGATCTTCGGGGACCACTCGGTGGAGAAGGTGGTGGCCGTCTGCGCCACCCTCATCAAGGAGAGCGGCTCGGGCCTGGACAAGATCTTCCACGACCTCCTCCGCACCCAGGGGGCGGTCTACCGCCGGTGCTCCGGCTTCACCCGCCACGAGGGGGGCGGGCTCTCCGCCGACATCCGGGGGGAGCGCATCCTGGTGGGCTCGGCCTCCTTCATGGCCCTCATGGAGGTGCCCCTGCCCCAGGGCCTCAACGTGCGCAGCGCCGTATTCTGCGCCATCGAGGGGGAGCTGGCCGGCATCTTCGCCCTCAACTACGCCATGCACCCCGCCATCCCCCCGGCCATCTCGGCCCTGACCGCCAACCACGTCTCGCCGGTGCTGTGCACCCGGGACTTCAACCTCATCCCCGCCATGCTGCGGCAGAAGTTCAAGCTGCC
>DXDV01000069.1 GCA_019115345.1 Candidatus Intestinimonas stercorigallinarum
GCCGACACCGGCCGGACCCGGAAGTACTACCGGATCACCAGAAAGGGCCTCAAGGCCCTGGAGGAACAGAAGAAGGAGTGGGTGGAGTTCTCCGAGAAGGTGAACGCCATCCTGGCGGGCTGCGCCCCCGCTCCGGCCTGATGGACGGCCCCTTTGCCCGGTACTGCGCCGCCGTCTGCGCCCAGGTCCGGTTCCGGCCCGACCAGGGGGCCATTCTCTCGGAAAGGAGGGGGGGTTATGGACCGCCGACAATTCTGTGATACCGTCACCGGGCAGCTCCGGTGTAAGTGGGAGGCCCCCGCCGTCCGGCAGGAGCTCTACGACCACATCCAGGACCACCAGGCCGCCCTCATGGCGGAGGGCATGGGCCGGGAGGAGGCCGAGGAGGCCGCCGTGGCCGCCATGGGCGACCCGGAGGAATTGGGCAGGGCCCTGGACGCCCTCCACTCCCCCTGGCCCTGGCGGGTCTATCACGCCGCCCGGACCGCCGCCATTCTCCTCTTCGGGCTGGCCCTCTGTCTGGGGATTTCCGGCCTTGACCATACCATTGATCTCTCTCCGGACTCCCTGCGTTCCGCCTTGGAGGAGCAGATCCAAGACTCCGACTTCATTATGGAACGCTATATCCGCACCGACGGAGATGCCGTGCTGGCCACCGGCATCGTCACCGGCAGCGGTGACATCGGCCCCTACCGGCTCTCCCCCTCGGGCGAGGCCCTTCTCCTGACCCAGGAGGACAGAGACACCCGGCTTGCCTTCCTGGTCTCCACCTTCCACCCTCAGCCCTGGCTGGAAAGCCTGGACCCGGACGGCCAGCTCTGCTCCGCTGTGGACGATCTGGGCAACCGCTACGGCCCCGACCGGGTCTCCTTTCTGAGTACCGGCGGACACCTGCGGGACCTCTGCCGGGTCCTTCTGGAGGCCCCAGACCCCGACGCCCGCCGCTTCACCTTTACCCTGGATACCGACCGTGGGTCTGTCACCTTCACCGTCACGCTGGAAGGAGGAGAACTCGCATGAAGCAGCGCCTGCGTCCCCTCCCCGTCCGGGTGCGGCTGGCCCTGAGTCTCCTCCTGTTGGTGCTGGCCTTCTTCCTGGCCTGGTGGTCCACCGGCTGGGCCTGGCCCACCAGGGAGCTGGCCTACCGAGCTCTGGAGACCGCCCACGGCTTTGGCCCCGGAGAGATCGTGGCCCAGGGGGAGGTCACCTTTGAGGAGGGCTACTCCAACCGATACACAGACCGCCCCTCCGCCTGGATGATCGGCCGCTCCGGCGACTCCTTCGCCGCGGCGGTGCTGGAGCAGACCCCCGGCCCCCTGTGGCGGGCGTGTGACATCTATGACTTCCAGGTCCTCACCGCTACCCAGGGGGCCCCTCTGGTCGCCGCCGAGCTGGCCAAAGCAGACCGTTTTTTCCGTCTCCCTGACGGACAGTGGGACGATGAAACCGAATATCTGTGGGCGGTCTGCGCCCTGGACCCCGCCATCATCCGGGTGGAGGTGACCATGAACTACACCTACCGTCTGAGTACCGGCGAGGGCTACGGCGAGCCCATGGAATCCGACCCCGTCACCGCCCAGGCTCAGCCCGTGGCGGATGGTGTGTGGCTGGCCCGGGTCCAGTCCCCAGACCCCCTGGAGGGCCGCAGCGGCGGTTACTCCGCCAACTACTCCCTCCGTGGCTACGACGCCGCCGGACAACTGCTCTACGACTCCGGCCCTCAGTGAAAGGAGGTGTCCCATGGGATCTGAGAACCCCTTTACCGACTATTGCGCCGCCGTCTGCGCCAGGGTCCGCTGGCCCTTTGCCCGGTGGGGCATCACCCGGGAGCTCACCGCCCACCTGGAGGACCACGCCGCCGCCCTGGAGGCCCGCGGCCTCTCCCCCCAGGAGGCGCGGGTCCGGGCCGTGGCCGCCATGGGCGACCCCGACGAGGTGGGCCGTGCCCTGAACCGGGTCCACAGCCCCCTCTGGGGCCTGACCTTCACCGCGCTCCGCCTGCTGAGCCTCTGTCTGCTCCTTCTCCTCCTGGAAAGCAACCTTCCGGGTGGACTTCCCCAAGCCCTTGTCTCCCGCTTTTATACGCCCATCCGCACCATTGAGCAGGAGCTGGATCTGGGCGCCCAGTTGATCTCCCGGATTCCGCTGGACCAGTGGCGGCAGGTCGACACCCTGCACGTCCACTACACCAACGCCTATCTGGTCCGCCATGCCTCGTCAAACGCACGCTCTCCCTACTGGCTCTACCTGGAGGGTAACCTTTGGCAGGGAGACCCTTTTCACCAAGTCAGCACACTCTCTTACGTCTCTTCCCACGAACCGCCAAGCCCCGTCTCCTTTTCCGACAACCTGGGGCATACATACGACTTTTCTGGTGCGTGGTATGTGGGCCATCTGGACCCCCGGGCCAGCGAGGTCTACCTGGACTACGACCTGTTCGGCCGGCACTACCGGCTGACCATCCCACTGGACTGGGGGGATGTCTCATGAAATACCTGCCCGCAGTTTCCCGCCCCGCCCGGCTCCTCCTGCACCTGGTCCT
>DXDV01000070.1 GCA_019115345.1 Candidatus Intestinimonas stercorigallinarum
CGTGGGGCCCCTGAGGGAGCCAGGGACGGGAGTACAGATTCGACCGCCTGCGGCCGCCCGCCCGGTCCGGCGCCGCGTTTCTCTCTGTCATTCTGAGCGACAGCGAAGGGCGCTCCCCCACGGGAGCGCCCTCTCTGGTCACTGGGCGGCGCTGAGCTCTTCCGGCCAGTACCACCGCTTTCGGCCGTCGGGGAGGAGGACCCGGAAGAGTCCGCTCCCGCCCCGTTCGATGACCCGCCCCTCGGGGCATACCACCGGCCGGCCGCCCACCGGGGTCGGGCCCTGGACCACCACCCGGCTCCAAGGCTGGAAGGCGGCCGTTTCCACATCCGTTTTCCCCATTTCCTACCGCTCCTTTCCTCATGGGGTCTCCGATACAGCCTATGCGCGCCGCCGTGGAATTATGAATATAAGAAATATAAGAATATGAAAAAGCCGTCCCCGGCCCGCCAAAAGCGGGCCGGGGACGGTCTCAGTCTGTCGAAAAGTGGTACCACGCAAAACAAGCCACGGGTGAAAAGTGTGAACGGGGGTCAGGACTGCCGGCCGGACAGGCGCTCAGTCCACGTCCCAGTCCAGCAGGGCGCCGGTGGCGGCGTCCAGCTCGAATTCGTACTCGGTCCAGTTCACCCGGTACTCGCCCTCGTAGACGGCCCGGCCGTCGTCCCAGTCCAGCTTGAACTCCCGGAAGGTACCGGCGGTGGAGCCGGCCTGCTCCTGGATGAGGTCCTTGGCCTCGGACTCGCTCATCAGGTCGTCCTGGCTCACGGAGGAGGCGTAGTACTCGGCGTCGTAGTCATAGCTGCGGATGTCGCCGGTGAGGGCGTCGATGTCGTAGTCGTACTCCTTGCCGCTGGTGTAGAACTCCACCTCGTACTCGGCCCGGCCGTCATCCCAGTCCAGCTCGGTCCGGATAAAGGTCACCTGGCTGCTCTGGAGGCCCGCGTGGTCCAGGGCGATCTCCCTGGCCCGGTCCTTGCCGATATAGTCGCCGCTGCCGTCGGCGCTGTCGGAGGGGATCTGGTAGCCCTCCACGTCGTGGTCATAGTCGCGGACGTCGCCGGTGAGGGCGTCGATGTCGTAGTCATACTCGGTGCTGCCGCTGTAAAACTCCACCTCGTACTCGGCCCGGCCGCCGTTCCGGTCCAGCTCCACCCGGAAAAAGCTCACGTCGTCATAGGTGAGCCCGGCGTGGTCCAGGGCGATCTCCTTGGCCCGGGCCTTGCCGATGTAGTCGCCATTGTCGGCGAGGGCGGGGTCGGTGAGGGTGATGGTGTTGGTGGAGTCGTTCCAGTCCACGTCCATGCCCAGGGCGTCGGCCACCGCGCGGACGGGGAGGTAGGTGGTGCCGTCGATGGTGAAGGGCTCCACCACGCTGCCGTCGCCGTCCCTGGGGGTGACGGTCTCCCCGTTGATGACCAGCTTGATGTCGGAGTAGTCCACCCAGACCTGCCGGCTGCCGGTGGCGGCCAGGGCGGGCACCGCCAGTCCGGCCACCGCGGCCACGATCAGCCCGCCCGCCAGCATGTCCTTCCATCTCTTCTCATTGCGCTCTTTCATTGTCAGTTCCTCCTTACGTGTCGGTCATCCGGTCCAGTCTGGGGACCGGCTCTTGTTCCGTTCTGTCTGGATAACGGAGGAGCCGCCCGGTTTATCGCAGGGAGGAGCTCTTTTTTTCAAAAAAATTTTTTCGCCGTCAGGCGGCTGCTCACCAGCCGTCAGCCGTCCTATGTCTCAAAACTTTTTGATGGCAGTATGGAGACCTTAAGGCACTGTTGGAGACAAATAGCTGTAATATGTGTAGAACTGACAAAGCGGATCAGACGAGAGCTTCTCCCATCTATAATATAACAGCATCTGCGGCAGTGGTTCTTGGATCGTATTTGGGGATCGATCCATGTGAGTAAGCGCGGCATCGGAGGACAGCTTTCCTTCAACGGTAAGGACCCCGTTTCCTTCCACAGAGATCCAGCGGCCGCGCCGCCTCCTGCCCTCCGCGCGCCCCGTTTACAGCTTCCCCCTGCGCTGGAGGCGGATATCCTCGCCGAAGAAGGGGAGGACCCGGAACTCCCCTTCCAGCCGGGAGGCGATCTGGGGGGTATAGCGCAGGCGCACGTCGTCCATGGTGAGGTTGGAGCTGATGACCGTCCGCTTCTCCGCCGTCAGGCGGCTGTTCACCAGCTGGTAGAGGGCCGACTGGACGAAGGGGGTGGTGAGCTCGCTGCCCAGGTCGTCCAGGATCAGCAGGTCGCAGTTCAGGTACCGCCGGGTGTCGTCCCGGGCCTCCCGGGCCGACTCCTCATCCCGGGAGAACTTCCGCGCCTCGAACCGGGCAAAGACCTCCCCCGCCGTGTCGTAGACCACCGAGAAGCCGTTCTCCGACACCGTCCGGGCGATGCAGGCCGAGAGGAAGGTCTTGCCCAGGCCGGTGCTGCCGCTGAGGAAGAGGTTGTTGAAGTAGTAGCGGCCGAAATTCTGGGCGTAGTCCCGGCAGATCTTCAAGACCTTCTCCATGTTCTCCCGGGGGGACCGGCCCCAGGCCGGCCACACCTCCGGGGAGTAGACGCCCAGGTCGAAGGTCTCGAAGGACTGCTCCCCCAGATCTAGGAGCTGGGAGAGCTCCCGGATCTGCTCCTGGGCGCAGAGGACCTTCAGGCAGTCGCACATGTCGGAGCCCACCCAGCCGGAGTCGCCGCAGCGGGCGCACAGGGGCTTGTCGTCCAGGGCGTCGGCGGGGAAGCCGTGTCCGGCCAGAAGCTGGGCCCGCTCCCCCTGGAGGGCCTGGTTTTTCCGCCGGATCTCCGCCACCTGGGCGGCGGGGTCGCCCCCCTCCCGGAGGGCGGCGGCGATGACCTGGGCCATGGTTTGGCGGAGGAGCCGGTCCAGCTCGGCCACCCGGGGCAGCTGGGCGTAGACCTGCCGCCGCAGGGCCTCCTGCCGGTCTCGCCGCTCCTCCCGGCGCTGGGAGAGCCGGGCCTGGGCCCGGCGGAGGACGTTGGGGCTGTATGACATGGCTTACTCCTTTCTCCCGGTCTCCTCCAGGAAGCGGTCCATCCAGTCCATGTCCTCCTTGAGCCGCTCCACCGCCTTGCCGGTGGGCTGGGCGCCGGGACCCTGGGCCGCGGGCGTCCGGACCGGTCGGTCCTTGGGCCAGGCGGAATCCCCCGCCTCCACCTGCTCCCGGGTGTGGAGGCCCTTCTGGTGCCAGCTTTTCAGGATGGAGTTCATGTACTGCCAGTGGAGGGAGCCCTTCTTGAGGACGGTCTTTTCGTAGGCCAGGGCGATGGCCTCGTCGTCGAAGCCCATCTCCACCCAGGCGTTGATGTACTTGCGCTCCCCCTCCACCGGCGCGCGGCCGGAGATGCCCAGCCGGGGGAGGAGCTGCCGCTCCCGGCTCCGGAGGGCCGAGAGGGCACGGACGTGGGCGTCGGCGGCCTCCGGGGTGTCCACCCCCAGCCGCCGCCACACAAAGGCCTCCTTCTTGAGCTGGGACATCCGGGGCTTCCGACCGGGGCCGTACTTGCGCTCGGTCTCCTCCACGCACCAGGTGGTCAGCAGCAAAATGACCTCCGCCGGCAGGGCCAGGTAGTCGAACATGGTGTAGAGCATCTTCAGGTCGGAGGTGGAGAGGACCTTCCCCAGCCGCCGCTCCAGCTCCCGGACCAGGTGGGGGAAGGCGCCCGCCCCCTCCATCTCCCGGGCGATGTCGGCGGCGGTGTAGTCGGGGGGGCTGTCCGGCTCCGGCGGGGCCGGGGCGGGAGAGAGGTCGGCCCCCTCCCGGGCCAGGCCCAGCTCCACCAGCTGGCCGTAGGCGGCGGTCAGCCGCTCCGACGGCCAGCGCAGGGCCTTCCGGGCCTCCTCGCCGTCGAACTGCCCCCCCTGGCGGAGGAGCTGGAGGTAGAGGAGGGCGGCGTCCCCGCTGCCGCCGCGGACCAGCCGCTCTGCCGCCGACGACGTCATGGAGAGCACGCCCCCCGGGAGCAGTACCCCTGCCGCCATATCCATCCCCTCCTTCCGTCTTTTTTCGTAAGGAATATTGTATCTCAAAATCCGCCGGAAGAAAAGACAAATTTCTCCCAGCCCCTCTGTCCCCGGCCCGGCGCCGCATCGGTTTGGCCGCTGGCAGGCGTGTTCCCCTTTGTACACGGAGGGCACAGTTTCCAAGTGCTTATTTTTGCAATGCAAAAGTATGGAAAAATTGGCCATGTGCCGCTGAAAGCGGCACGGCCATGACGTCAAAGCCCATGGGCCGGGACGGCCCATGGGCTTTGATGTCATGCGTCGCGCTCCTCTGCCTGTTTTCGCGGCGCGCTCTCGGCGCATGAAGTTTCATACCCGCGCAGACGGTCAAGCAGTTTCGTCGCGTGCGCCGCCTCCTCTTCCGCGAACTCGGAAAACAGCGTGGCAAGGGCCTTGTCCTCTTCCTCCAGCTCATGGGCATAAGCCTGGTAGTCCCGCACAAGTTCGGTCGAATTCTGCCAGGCCCTGAGCACGTGGTCGCGGTTGGTGATGGTAAACCCATTTTTCCGATCCATACGAATCCCTCCTAAATTTTGTCCCGCTTTTGGATCTCGGCCATGAATTGCCGTCTGTTCATCGGCGGCAGGCAGGTGTGATCGCGGCAGACATAGAATGTGGTTTCATCGTTCAGCATCTGATAGCCTTTCGATGGGCAATCCAGCACCCTGACTATGGCATCGGAAGGCAGCGCAAGCGGGAGCTCCCTCAAATCTTCCCCGCCCGAAACCACGGTGATCATCATTGGCGGCTCCAAATGATCCGACAGCGCCATCAAAAACATGGAATATCCGGCGGGATAAGGTCTCATCTGCTTGTGACGCAGGTGCGTGCTGCTGATGGAATGCCTCCGTGATTTTGTCTGCCGAGCAAAGAAGCGCGTCCCGTTCGTTCTCCCATTTCTGGTGCATGATGAGCAGCAGTTCTTTGAACCCTGCCGCCCCGTACCGGGC
>DXDV01000071.1 GCA_019115345.1 Candidatus Intestinimonas stercorigallinarum
GGCCAGGGGCAGGGCAAAGACCCCAAGGCCGTCCACCAGCCGGAGCTTTTCCATCCGGCAGACCACCCGGCCGCAGTGGGAGGTCTCCCAGGCGAACCCCTCCCACAGGGTATCCCCCTTCCCGGGGAGGCCGGAGAGGACCACCCGGCGGACCGACTGCTCTCCGGTCATCTGATTGGTGAGCCGCAGCCGCAGGGTCACCCGGGGCGGCGGGAGGAGGCAACGGCCCCGCACTCCCGCCCGGAACCGCAGGGGCTCCCCCCGCTGCGCCGAGGGGCCGGCGGTCAGACTCCCCCGGCACCGGAGGGCCGCCGGCAGGACCAGCAGCAGGGAGACCAGGGGCAGGGTCAGGGCGGTACAGAGGAGAAAGTGGGCCAGGTAGCCCACGTCAAAGATCTGAAAGAGGAGGGCTGCGGCCAGCGCCAGGCCGCAGCCCACACGGCGGGCGGCCACGGCGGTCACTTCAGCCGGGGCGGACGCACCGAAGCGAGCACGTCCCCCACCGGGTCGCCGGTCCCCCCGGCGTCTGTGAGAATGAGGCGGTGGGCCACCGTGTCCCGGAAGATCTCGGACACATCGCCGGGGAGGACGTAGTCCCGGCCCCGGACAAAGGCAGCGGCCCGGCTCACCGCCGCCACCGCCAGGGTGGCCCGGGGGCTGCCCCCCTGGGCGATGGCCGGATGGCGGCGGGTGGCCCCCACCAGCCGCACCACGTAGTCCAGCACCTCCTCGGAGATGTGGACGGCCTCCACCGTCCGGCGCAGCCGCTCCAGCCCCGCCCGGTCCAGGACCTGCTCCACCCGGTCCAGCACAGGTCCGGCGCTCCGGCGGCGGAGGAGCTCCAGCTCGTCCTGGGGCGTGGGATAGCCCATGGTGAGGCGCAGGGTGAACCGGTCCAGCTGGGAGTCGGGCAGCAGCTGGGTGCCCGCCGCCCCCGCCGGGTTCTGGGTGGCGATGACCAGGAAGGGCTGGGGCACCGGGTGGCTCACCCCGTCCACGGTGACCTGGCCCTCCTCCATGGCCTCCAGCAGGGCCGACTGGGTCCGGCTGGTGGCCCGGTTGAGCTCGTCGGCCAGGAAGAGGTTGCACAGCACCGCCCCCGGCTGGTACTCCATCTGCCCGGTGGCCTTGTTGAAGGTGGAAAAGCCGGTGAGGTCGGAGGGCATCACGTCGGGGGTGAACTGGACCCGGTGGCAGGTGAGTCCCAGGGCCTTGGAGAAGGCCAGGGCCAGGGTGGTCTTGCCCACCCCGGGAATGTCCTCCAGCAGCACGTGGCCCCGGGCCAGGATGGCCAGCAGCAGCTTGACCACCACCTCGTCCTTGCCCACCACCGCCTTCTTTACCTCGGCCACCACCTGGGCGCACTGCCTGCGGCCGTCCATCGCCCTCACCCTTTCCCCGCCGGTTGTCATAATCCGGCATTTGGGCCATTATATCACGGCCCCTCCGGCCGGGGCAAGGGCTTTCTCAGGCCAAAAAGAGGGAGATGGCGCAGTAGACCAGGAGCAGGGCCATGATGGTGTTGACCACCGAAGCGTGCTGGGAGAAGAGCTTCTGGAACACCGCCCCGAAGGCCGCCCAGCACAGGGTGAAGAAAAAGCCGATGAAGGCCAGCAGGAGGGCGAAGCCCGCCAGGGGGAGGGGCTCCTGGTAGACGGGGAGCACATAGGCCTCCATGGAGACGATGCCATAGATATAGATCTTGGCGTTGACGAACTGAAGGAAGAGCCCCGACCAGAAGCCCCCGCCGGTCTCCCCGGCCTCCAGCCCGCCCCGGCTCCGGAAGGTGCTCCAGGCCAGATGCAGCATGTACAGGGCGCCCACCACCAGCATGGGCAGACGGATCCGGGGGATCAGGGCCCCCAGCGCCCCGCAGAAAAGGGCGCACAGCAGCATGACCGCCGAAAAGCCCACCCAGATGCCCAGATTGAAGGGCATCGCCTTCCGGAAGCCCTTCTGGCTGGCGTTGGACATGGACATGATGTTGTTGGGGCCCGGCGTCACCGCCGTGACCACCGCGTAGGTCAGAAACGAAGCCCAGGGAAACATCTTGACACACCTCTCTCCATTCGTTTATGATATTGGACAGATCATACAGGATATTGTTTTCTCTTATATCGTACTTCCAATCCAATATATTGTCAAGAAGGAGTTTTCTATGGAGGTCACAAAAGTCGTCGCCGCCAACGCAAGGCGGCTCCGGGAGGAGAAAAAGCTGACTCTGGACGCCGCCGCCGCCGCCACGGGGGTATCCCGGAGCATGCTGGCCCAGATCGAGCGGGGGGAGGTCAACCCCACCATCTCCGTGCTGTGGAAGATGTCCAATGGCTACAAGGTGTCCTTCACCGCCCTGATGGAGCGGCAGGGCGACGCCGTGGCCGTCCTGCGCCGGGAGGAGACCTCTCCCCTCTCTGAGGACGGGGGACGGTATCTGAACTACCCCATCTTCTCCTTCGACGAGGGGACCGGCTTTGAGACCTACCGCATCGTCATCGCGCCCGGCGGCTCCCTCGCCGCCCAGCCCCACCTCTCCGGCGCGGAGGAGTTCATCACCGTCTTTGCCGGCGGGGTGGAGATCCGGGTGGAGGAGGAGGTCTACGCCCTGGCGCAGGGGGATTCCATCCGCTTCCGGGCCGACGTCCCCCACGGCTACCGCAATTCAGGGACCGCCGCCGCCGAGTTGAGCATGCTCATCTACTACCACCGATAAGCAGAGGACAGCCCCACGGCTTTCGCCGTGGGGCTGTCCTTCTGCTTATCAAAAAACTATGGGGCGGCCACAGCCGGGCGGGGAGCTTGATGGGGCGGCAGCCCGCCTCGGCGTCTGTGTTCAGTCGTTCATCAGGCCCGCCTTGTCCAGCAGGAAGAAGAGGAGGCTGATGACCACGGCGGTGACGGCGGCCAGGGTCATGCCGCTGATGGACACCGCGCCGATGGTGAGGGTGAGGCCGGAGAGGCCGGCCACGAACACCACCGAGGTGAGGATCAGGTTGCGGTTCTTGCTGTAATCCACCTTCTTGTCCACCAGGATGCGGAGGCCGGAGGTGCCGATCATGCCGTAGAGGAGGAAGGTGATGCCGCCGATGACGTCCCCGGGGATGGTGGAGATGAAGGCGGCCAGGGGGCCGATGAAGGCCATGAGGAGGGAGATGACGGCGGCCCCGGCGATGACCTGGACGGAGTAGACCCCGGTGACGGCCATGACGCCGATGTTCTCGCCGTAGGTGGTGGTGGGCACCGAGCCCACGAAGCCGGAGATGGCGGTGGACAGGTTGTCCCCCAGCAGGGAGCGGTGGAGGCCCGGGTCCTTGATGAGGTCCCGGCCCACGATCTTGCCGGTGACCACCTGGTGGCCGATGTGCTCGGTGGCGATGACCAGGATGACGGGGGCGATGGTGAGGATGGCGTTGAGGTCGAACTTGGCCAGGTGGAACTGGGGCAGGGTGAAGAGCTTGGCCTCCGCCAGAGGGGTAAAGTCCACCAGGTTCAGAGCAACGGCGGTGAGGTAGCCGCAGATCATGGCGATGAGGAGGGGGATGACGGCGAAGAACTTGCGGAAGAGGACGGAACCGAAGACGGCCACACCCAGGGTGACGGCAAAGACGGCGATGTGGGGGCCGGAGGTGAGGTCGGCGCCGGTCTTGCCGGGGGTGATGGTGTTGCCGGCCAGCTCCAGGCCGATGAGGGCCACCACGGGGCCCATGGCGGCGGGGGGCAGGATGACGTCGATCCACTCGGTGCCGAACTTCCAGACGAGGAAGGCCAGCAGGCAGCCCAGCAGGCCCACCACCACGAAGCCGCCCTGGGCGTACTCAAAGCCCTGGGCGGCGATGACGCCGCCGGCGGGGGCCAGGAAGGCGAAGCTGGAGCCCAGATAGGCCGGGGCCTTGCCCTTGGTGAGGAAGATGAAGAGCAGGGTGCCGAAGCCGTTCATGAAGAGGACGATGCCGGGGTCGATCTGGAACAGGATGGGGACCAGCACCGACGCGCCGAACATGGCGAAGACGTGCTGGATGCTCAGGGGCAGCAGCATGGGAAGGGGGACTTTCTCATCCACCTGGATGACACGTTTTTGGTCCATGGGATACCTCTCCTCTCGATTGCGTTTCGGGCAAGTATACCACCTGCGTCACATTCGGTCCACTGTTTTTGGCATGTTTTCTCCTTTTCGTCACATCCTACGGAAAGCCCTTCGCCCAGGCCCCCAATTCCTCCCTTGCGCCGATTGACAAAAACACCTCTTTTTTTATAAGATAAAGGTGATTTTTTATGGAAAGCGGGTGTTTTCCCATGTCCAACAAGAAGCCCTTTGTCACCAAGGCCCAGCTGGAGGCCATCGTCCAGCGGTACCCCACCCCCTTCCACCTCTACGACGAGAAGGGGATCCGTGAAAACGCCCGAAAGCTCAGGCAGGCCTTTGCCTGGAACCCCGGCTTCAAGGAGTATTTCGCCGTGAAGGCCACCCCCACCCCCGCCATCCTCAAGATCCTGAAGGAGGAGGGCTGCGGCACCGACTGCTCCTCCCTCACCGAGCTGATGCTCTCCGACCGCTGCGGCTTCCAGGGCAGCGAGATCATGTTCTCCTCCAACGACACCCCGCCGGAGGAGTTCCGGCTGGCCGCCCAGCTGGGGGCCACCATCAACCTGGACGACTTCACCCACATCGACTTTCTGAAGGAGACCATCGGGACCATCCCCGAGACCATCTCCTGCCGCTTCAACCCCGGCGGCACCTTCTCCATCGGCGCCAGCAACGAGGGCTTCCAGGTCATGGACAACCCCGGCGAGGCCAAGTACGGCTTCACCCGCGCCCAGCTCACCGAGGGCTTCAAGAAGCTGAAGGCCATGGGCGCCAAGCGCTTCGGCATCCACGCCTTTCTGGCCTCCAACACCCTCTCCAACGCCTACTACCCCACTCTGGCGGGCATCCTCTTCCAGACCGCCGTGGAGCTCAGGGCCGAGACCGGCTGCGACATCCAATTCATCAACCTCTCCGGCGGCGTGGGCATCCCCTACCGCCCCGAGCAGCCCGCCAACGACATCCTGGCCATCGGCGAGGGCGTGCGGCAGAAGTATGAGGAGATCCTGGTCCCCGCGGGTATGGGAGACGTGGCCATCTTCACCGAGCTGGGCCGGTTCATGCTGGGGCCCTACGGCTGTCTGGTGACCACCGCCACCCACTTCAAACACACCTACAAGGAGTACGTGGGGGTGGACGCCTGCGCCGCCAACCTGATGCGCCCCGCCATGTACGGCGCCTATCACCACATCACCGTCATGGGCAAGGAGGACGCCCCCTGCGACCACAAGTACGACGTCACCGGCGCCCTCTGCGAGAACAACGACAAGTTCGCCGTGGACCGGATGCTGCCGGAGATCCACCGGGGGGACCTGCTGGTCATCCACGACACCGGCGCCCACGGCTTCTCCATGGGCTACAACTACAACGGCCGTCTCCGCTCGGCGGAGGTCCTCCTTCGGGAAGACGGCTCCACCCAGCTCATCCGCCGGGCCGAGACCCCCGACGACTATTTTTCCACCATGGTCTTCTAAACCTTGTCCTTTTTCTTGTAAGAAAAAGGACCAAAAAGAACGTTTATTCCCGCTCTGGACCCTGCTCTGGAACGAAACGTCCACGCACGGTCACCGGAGCGGCACCACTCCAGAACGCAGCAGGGAGCGCCGCTCTTTCCCAAGCCCGGCGCTCCCTGCTGTTTATTTGTCATCCCGGGCATTTTCCCCTTCATTCTGAGCATTTCCCCGTCATTCTGAGCCGAAGGCGAAGAATCCGTCCTCCCCATCCATCAGCCGCGCCATGTCCTCCGGCAGCGGACAGGTGAAGGTGAGCCTCTCCCCGGTGACGGGCTGGCGGACGGACAGCTCCGCCGAGTGGAGGGCGGGCCGGGGGATGAGGTCCCTGTCCTCCCTGCCGTAGAGGAAATCCCCCGCCAGGGAGCAGCCCAGATGGGCCATGTGGACCCGGATCTGGTGGGTCCGCCCCGTCTCCAGCGCCAGCCGCACCAAGACCCGGTCCCCCGCCCGCCGGAGGACCCGGTAATGGGTCCGGGCGGGCAGGCCGTCGGGCCGCACCGCCCGGGCCACGATGGAGCCCTCCGCCATGCCGATGGGGGCGTCCACCGTCCCTTCCTCCGCCGCCGGTCCCCCCAGGCACACCGCCAGGTAGATCCGCCGGAACTGCGCCGTGTGGAGCTGGTTTTTCAGCACCTCCTGGGCGTGGGGATGCTTGGCGGCCACCATCAGTCCGGAGGTCCCCTTGTCCAGCCGGTGGACCGGGTGGAAGTCGGCCTCCACCCCGGTCCTGTCGTAATAGTCCAGCAGAAAATTCCCCACCGTATCGGAAAAGTGCCCCGCGCCCGGGTGGACCAGCACCCCGGGGGCCTTGTTGAGGACCAGCATGTCCCCGTCCTCGTAGACGATGTCCAGAGGTCCCGGGGCGGGGACCACCCCGCTGCGCCGCTCTGGGTCGGAGAGGCGGACCGTGAGCACCTGGCCCGGCTCCACCCGCCGGCTGGTAAAGACCCGCGTCCCGTCCAGCAGGATGCCGTCGTCCAGCCACTTGAGGCGCCGGATGACCGTGCCCGAAAGGCCCAGCTCCTTCCGCAGCAGGGTGTCCACCTTCTGCCCCGCCCGCTCCGGCGGCACCGTGAGGCTCACCCGCCGGATCTGCTTTTCTACGCCCATGGCGTCACATCCTCCTGGACCAGCGGGCCATGTTCACCAGCAGAAAGGCGTTGTGGAGGACGATGACCCCCGCGGTCAGGGCGATGAAGAGGTCATCCCCCGTCACCAGGGACGCCACGAAGGGCGCCCACAGCAGCCACCCCGTCCAGTACCAGCTGCCCTTCGCCGCCTTCTCCCGGATGGCCACGTTCCGCTCGTCGGTCTCGGCCAGGATCACCTCCGCCCGCTCCTTGGGGGAGAGGCGCCTGGTGATCCACCCCACGGCCAGGCCGGAGCCGCCCGCCCCCAGACAGGCGCCGCCGAAACCGCACAGCAGACCGTTGACCCAGTTGGGGACCCCCTCGTCCAGCCAGATGGCGGCGGCCAGCAGGGCGATGCCCCCCAGGAAGGCCGTCCAGGCCCCCGCTTTTTTCACGCGCTCTTTCATGTTGCATCCTCCTCAAACAAAAAGAGTTCCTCAATGGTCAGGCCGAAGTACCGGGCGATCTTGTGGGCCAGCAGCAGGGAGGCGTTGTACCGCCCGTTCTCCAGGGAGATGATGGTCTGCCGTGTGACCCCCACCGCCGCCCCCAACTCCTCCTGGGTGATCCGCCGCTCCCGCCGCAGCTGGGCGATCCGGTTTTGCATGGTCCGGCCTCCTTTTCGTGATGTATAGTTTATTTTACGTTTTAAGTATAGCACGCTTTACATCAATGTCAAGCTTATTTTACAAATTTGAGGAAATTCCCGCCCCTTCGTTGCCAACCGTGGGAAAAGGCGGTATAATCATTTCCAAGAACCTGTATTCACAACCGGGGGATGCGGTCTGGGCGAGGATCTTTCTCGTCAGACAAGGAAATGTTCCGCAGCCATACTGACGTATGGCAAGGGAAATGGACCCGGCGTGCAACGGTT
>DXDV01000072.1 GCA_019115345.1 Candidatus Intestinimonas stercorigallinarum
GCCGAGTGCCCAACTGTCTGAGCCGGCAACGGGCCGGGACCCACCCCCGCCGCCGCAGCAGCACCGCCCACCGAAAGCAGACCGCCTCGAAGGCAGAGGGGGGCCGCGAGAGGGAGGCCGGGGGCGGCGGCAGCCCAAGGGGGCGACCAGCCCCCGCAGCCTGGCCCGGCACCTGAAGGACGGGGACCCAGGCCGGAGCCCCACCACGAAGCCGCGAGAGCCGGGCCAGGGCCCCCAGGGCCGGGCACACCGGCGACCCGGCAAGCACAGCGCCGGTGAGGGCGGGCACCACTAAAACCCCGTCGCAGGGCCCCCCTGCTGCCGGTGCCTGGCCTCCACCTCCGAGCATGCCCGTTCCAGCGCTGAGCACACGAACCGATACACCGACTCCCCTTCCAGCCTGGCGCATGCCCGGCACCGTTCCGCCTGGTGCCTGGGCAGTCGTGCTCCTACCAGCTGGCGGCGCTTCCGGTCCGTCTGAGCATCGCTGTCCCGTTTCCGGCCCGTCCTGGCTCTGGCTATGGCCATGTCCACCAGCTGGTTCACGATGCTCATGCCCTTCCCGCCGGGAATCTCTCTGGCCGTGAGCATGGCCGTTTGCAGTGCGTCCCGCTCGTTGGTGCTCATGCTGAGCACGCCTTCCCGGAACCGCTTCACCCTGGCCTCCTCCCTAGTCATTCTAACACCCCTTCCGTCGGTACGTCATAGGTTTTCCCCAGGATTTTGCACATAACATCTTGTGCCGCCGCTCACTGTCGAACGCACGTTCTAGCGGTCCTCCCCTCAGAAATGGGGGGAGGGGGCCTCATGGCCCCTCCTTCCCCCAGGGATTCCAATCCGGAGCGTAGTAGTCCGCCAGGTACTCGGTGATTGCCTGCTCCATGTCGGCCTGGGTCATCTCCACGCCCCGGAGGTCGATGCCGTGGGCCAGGGCATGGCAATCGGCGCACAGGCAGATGAGGTTTTGCAGGCTGTCTGTGCCGCCCTGGGAGCGCTTGACGCAGTGGTGGACCTGGAGGTACTTGGTGGAGTCGCAGAGGGCGCAGGCGTAGCCCTCTCGGGCATAGACCGCCCGGCGGGCTTTCTTGCTGATGTTGGCGCTAATCATGATCGCCGTCTCCTTTCCGGCCCTGTCCGGGCCGACTGCCTCCAGCTGGGCCGTCAAGGGCGGCCCCTGGGCCGCTCGTCTGGACCCTTGACGGCCCGGCTACAATGGGAGAGCCGGGCAGGGGCCGGGCTTTGAGTGCTCCATCATGGGCGGCTATGCCGTCCATGGGACCCCGCCCCCGGCGGCTACTTTGCCGCTTCCCCTCCGTCCAGGGCCGGGGCAGATTACGGCCTCGGTCCTCCCTGGCCGCTTGTCGGCCATGCCGTGCGGGGCTGGACGGGGGAGCTGTCCGGCGGAGCCGGACTGAGGGGGTGAACAGAACGGAACACCGCGTCCCTTCTCTGTCATTCTGAGCGCCCCCTCTTTGTCATTCTGAGCGTCCCCTCTCTGTCATTCTGAGCGTCCCCTCTCTGTCATTCTGAGCCGAAGGCGAAGAATCCGTAACCCCCGTCCTTTACACAACACGAGCCCAACAAAGTGGGTCGTGTTGTAGAGGACGAGCAAGGGAGCGGAGCGAGTTTTCGCCGTCAGGCGGAAACAGGGCATAGCGGACTTTGCGAGGACGACGCGAAGCGCAGAATCCGCGTCTCGCGTCCTTGGCTCCCTCCCTGAGGGAGCTGTCGCCGCAGGCGACTGAGGGAGTATCCCTGTCACGCATAAGGACGGGGATTGCGGATTCTTCGGCCTTACGGCCTCAGAATGACAAGGGGAGGTGCCTCAGAATGACGTGGGGTGATACCTCAGAATGACGTGGGGTGATACCTCAGAATGACGAGGAGGCGCGCGGAATGGCGGCAGCGGACCGGGCGGCCGACCCTGTTCTGTGGTACTTTCTCTATCATCAAGAAAGGACCCGTTGCAGAATTTTTCGATTCTGCAACGGGTCCTTTTTCTGTCAGAGGATCAAAGGGGCTTGAACATGGCCTTGTCCACGCCGCACAGGGGGCAGGTCCACCCCTCCGGCAGGTCGGCGAAGGCGGTGCCGGGAGCCGCGCCCCGGTCCGGGTCGCCGGCGGCGGGGTCGTAGATATAGCCGCAGAGCTTGCAGACATACTTCTGGCTCTTGGCGGGGGCGGCGGGGGCCGGGTCCTTCACCAGGGCGGCCACCGAACGGGCCCAGGCGGCCATGGCGTCCAGGTCGGCCTGGGTGGGGGTGAAGCAGACCTTGAAGGGGCCCTCGGGCAGGGCAAACTTGAGCTGTTTCAGCTGCTCATGGACCATGCCGGCGGCCTCGCCGGTCCAGCCGAAGGAGCCGAAGGCGCCGGCGGCCCGGCCCCGGGTGTTGATGGCGTCCACGGCGTGGACGGCGTGCCAGATGGCCTCGGGGGCGGAGCGGTTGATGGTGGGGGCGCCGAAGAGGACGATGTCGCAGCCGTTGACCAGCCCGGCCACATCGGCCCCCTGGGGGTCCACCAGGTCCACGGTGGTGACCTGGCAGCCGTCCTCGGTGAGGGCCCGGGCGGCGGCCTGAGCCAGGGCGGCGGTGCAGCCGTAGGCGGAGCAGTAGACCACAGCGGCGGTCTTGACGGCGGGCCGGGCGGCGGGGGTAGCCCACTGGCGGTAGCAGTCCTTCACCTGCTCCAGGGTGGCGGCAGTGAGGCAGGGGCCGTGGCTGGTACACACCAGCTCTGCCCCGGCGGGCATCTTGGCCAGGCCGTCCAGCACGGCGGGCTTGAAGGGCCCGAAGATGCAGTCAAAGTAGTAGCGCAGCTCCCCCTCGTAGGCCCGGCGGTAGACGGGGTGGATGCCGCTGTCCAGCATGGAGGGCTCGCAGAAGTGGGCCCCCAGGAAGTCGCAGGTGAAGAGGGTCTTGTCCGCCTCGTCCCAGGTGAACATGGAGTCGGGCCAGTGGAGGAGGGGGGCGGAGATAAACTTCAGGGTCTTGCCGCCCAGGTCCAGGGTGTCGCCGTCCTTCACCACCCGGCAGGCGAAGTCCTCGTTGGAGATGGCGGAGAGGAACTTCTTGGCGGAGGCGGAGCAGAGGACCGTCAAATTGGGGCAGCGCTCCAGCAGGGCCTTCACCCCGCCGGAGTGGTCGGGCTCGGTGTGGTTCATGATGAGGTAGTCCACCTTCTCCATGGGCAGGACCTCCTCCACGTTCCGCACCAGCTCGTCGAAGTAGTCCTTGTGGACGGCCTCGACGAGGGCGGTCTTTTCCCCGCCGGTGATAAGATAGGCGTTGTAGGTGGTGCCGTACTTGGACTCCATGACGATGTCAAAGACCCGCAGGGCGGGGTTCTGCACCCCTACGGACCAGATGTTTTCCCGCAGCTTGATGGCGCTCATATTCCTTCATCCTTTCCGGGCGGGGGCCCGCCCCTTAAATCCTTGTAATTCTCTCGGATTTTAGTATATCCTCTCCATGTGGGGATGTCAACCAGAATTCCGGCGCAAAACTGCCAAAAAACCGCCGCATTGAGAATCGTCTCCACCGCCTCTTGACGGTTTTCTCCGCCGGCGGTAGAATATTGCTTGCCTGCGGGCCGGACGCACCTCTGTTCGGCCCGGAAACCATCTGTCTTGAGACAGGAGAAGGAGCGCGGGAGCACATGATCTATCTGGACAACGCGGCCACCACCCGGGTGTGCCCGGAGGCGGCCCAGGCCGCCCTGGCCGCCATGACGGAGGACTTTTGGAATCCCTCCTCCCGGTACGCCGCCGGGGCCGGGGCGGCGGAGGCCCTGCGCTCTCACCGGGCCACAGTGGCGGCCGCCCTGGGCTGCCTGCCGGAGGAGGTGGTGTTCACTTCCTGCGGCACCGAGGGGGACAACTGGGCCATCCAGGCCGCCCTGGAGCACGGGAAGCGGAAGGGCCGCCACATCGTCACCACCGCCATCGAGCACGCCGCCGTGCTGGAGCCCCTCCGGGCCCTGGCGGGGCAGGGCTATGAGGTGACCTACCTGCGCCCCGACCGCCAGGGCCATATTGACCCCGCCGGTCTGGCCGCCGCCCTGCGGCCGGACACGGTGCTGGTGTCCATGATGCTGGTGAACAACGAGCTTGGGACCATCCTCCCCGTGAAAGCGGCGGCGGAGGCCATCCGCGCCGCCGGCTGCCCCGCCCTCCTCCACACCGACGCCGTCCAGGCCTTCCTGAAGGTCCCCTTCACCCCCAAGGACCTGGGCGTGGACCTCCTCACCATCAGCGGCCACAAGGTCCGGGCCCCCAAGGGCATCGGCGCCCTCTACATCCGCAAGGGGCTCAAGCTCAAGCCCCTGCTGCTGGGCGGGGGGCAGGAGGGCGGCCTGCGCCCCGGCACCGAGCCCACCGCCCAGATCGCCGCCCTGGCCGCCGCCTGCCGGGTCTGGATGGACCACCGGGAGGCATATACAGAGCGGATGCGAGAGACAAAAGATCACTTTCTGTCATCATTTTCCGCCGCCCTGCCCCAAGGCGTGGTGGTGAGTCCGGGGGACGCCCCCCACATCTGCGCCGTCTCCCTTCCGGGCTATCCCAGCGAGATGCTGGTGCGGGAGCTCAGCGACCGGGGCATCTGCGTCTCCTCCGGCTCGGCCTGCCACCGGGGGAAGCCCAGCCACGTCTTTGCCGCCACCGGCCGGCCCAAGGGGGAGCTGCTGGGGGTGCTGCGGGTGTCCTTCTCCCCGGAGAGCACCCCGGCGGAGTGCGACACCCTGGTAAATGCCCTGTCGGAGATCTCCTCCGCCCGGGTGGCCGCCCGGTAGCTGACTTTTAAAAATTGTTGTGGAAAAATCTCTGCCGAACTGCTATGATTAAGCGAGAGAGCCGGCGGTGTCCGCCGGCGGTATAACGACAGGGGCCCACCCCCGGAAAGGACAACTTATGGACCGAACCGATCCCCTCGCCCGCTTCCAGCTCAACGCGGAGGAAGCCGTCCTCCTCATCATCGACGTCCAGGAGAAGCTCATGGCCGCCATGGAGGAGCGGGAGCGGCTCTACCGGAACACCCGTATCCTGCTCACCGCCGCCCGGGAGCTCCACATCCCCGTGGTGGTCACCGAGCAGTATCCCCAGGGCCTGGGTGGCACCGTGCCGGAGGTGGCGGAGCTGCTGCCCGCCGACCGTCTGCTGCTGGTCAAGGGCTCCTTTGACGCCGCCCGGGACGGCCTGCTCCCGGCGCTGGAGGGCTTGGGCCGCCGCAGCGTTCTGGTCTGCGGCACCGAGACCCATGTGTGCGTCTACCAGACCACCCGCAGCCTGCTGGAGCACGGCTACCGGGCCTTCCCCGTGGAGGACGCCATCTGCTCCCGCGCTCCCCGCAACTACCAGAGCGGCCTTGCCCTGATGGACCGGATGGGAGCCTGTGTCCTCACCACCGAGGGCGCCGCCTTCGACCTGCTGAAGGTCTCCGGCACCCCCGCCTTCAAGGCCGTTTCCAAGGCCCTCAAGTAATGCGTACGGAACAAAGCCGAAAGCCTTGAAAGCCAAGGTTTTCAAGGCCAAATGGCTTTGTTCAAGTGCAAGGTTTTTGGACAAAATTGTCCAAAAACCTTGCTCCTCCCACTGGTGCGTCTTAACGCACCAGTGGAAATACGCATTGCAACAATGGCGGAATTCCACAAAAGCGGCTCCTTTGAGCCGTTTTATGGAATTGCGCGGCCCTTGCCGCGCGAATCAACCGCTCGGCGGTTTATTCAGTAGACATTAAGTAAGACCGTCCACCCCGCCGCAGTCAGCCCTGGGCGGGCGGGAGACGTTCTGTCTCCCGTCCACATTTTTCTCAATATCCCGCATTTTTTATCAACAGCACTTGACATCCGCCTGAATCTATGTTAGTATAATCTACGCTGTCTGGACGATTAGCTCAGCTGGTA
>DXDV01000073.1 GCA_019115345.1 Candidatus Intestinimonas stercorigallinarum
GCGCCGAGTCGTCGCGCCCCACACAAAGAAGAACCACGTCCTCACCCTGTCATTCTGAGGCCAAAGGCCGAAGAATCCGCGTCCCTCGTCCTTGGCTCCCTCCTTGAGGGAGCTGTCACCGAAGGTGACTGAGGGAGTGTCCCTGTTGCGCAAAAGGACGGGGGAAAACGGATTCTTCGCTGTCGCTCAGAATGACAAAGAGGGGACGTTCAGAATGACGGAGTATGATGGCGCGCCGAGTCGTCGCGCCCCACACAAAGAAGAACCACGTCCTCACCCTGTCATTCTGAGGCCAAAGGCCGAAGAATCCGTACTCCCGTCCTTGGCTCCCTCCTTGAGGGAGCTGTCACCGAAGGTGACTGAGGGAGTGTCCCTGTCACGCAAAAGGACGGGGGAAAACGGATTCTTCGCTGTCGCTCAGAATGACACAAAGAGGGGACGTTCAGAATGACAGAGAGGAAGCGAGGCGCTTCCTTCTGTTCACCCCCTCAGTCCGGCAGAGCCGGACAGCTCCCCCGTCCAGGGGGAGCTATGATGGCGCGCCCCACAAACAGCGCAGCACCAGGGGAGCGGCTTCCCAGACACGCCCCTACCCGTTCGCTCCATCTATCCGCCAAGGAGGTGTCCCATGAAATATGTCCTCAGCGCCAAGTGTACCCGCTGCGGGGCGGAGTACGAGGCCCTTCCCACGATTACAACTTGTAAATGCGGCGGTATATTAGACATCCAGTATTCCTATTCCGCCATCCGGGACCGGTTTTCCCCCGCCGATCTGGCGCAAAACCGGGACTTCTCCATGTGGCGCTACCGGCCCTTTCTGCCGGTGGAGGAGGACTCCCCCGCGCCGCCCCTGCGGGTGGGCTGGTCCCCCCTCTACAAGGCCGACCGATTGGCCGGGGTTTTGGGACTTAGGAAACTCTACATCAAGGACGACGGCCAGAACCCCACCGCCTCCCTGAAGGACCGGGCCTCGGCCATGGCGGTGGTCAAGGCCCTGGAGGCCGGGGCGGACACCATCGCCTGCTCCTCCACCGGCAACGCCGCCTCCTCCCTGGCGGGGAACGCGGCGGCGGCGGGGCTGTCCACCTACATCTTCGTCCCCAGCCGGGCCCCCAAGGGCAAGGTGGCCCAGCTCATGATCTTCGGGGCCGCCGTCATCAGCGTGGACGGCTCCTATGAGGACACCTTCGCCCTCTCCAAGGCCGCCATCGACCGCTGGGGCTGGTACAACCGCAACGCCGCCATCAACCCCTACCTCTCCGAGGGCAAAAAGACGGTGACCTTCGAGCTCATGGAGCAGCTCGGCTGGCAGGTCCCCGACTACGTGGCCCTCTCGGTGGGGGACGGCTGCACCATCGCCGGGGTGTGGAAGGGGTTCCGGGACCTCTATGAGACCGGCTTCATCGGCAAGCTGCCCCGGCTCATTTCCGTCCAGGCCGAGGGCTGCTGCCCCCTGAACCGGGCCCTCCAGACCGGGGAGGACTGGCGCCCCATGGAGGAGAACACCCTGGCCGACTCCATCGCCGTGGGGGTGCCCCGGAACGCCGGCAAGGCGCTGAACGCCGTCCGGGAATCGGGAGGCATCGCCGTCAACGTGTCCGACGAGGAGATTTTGGAGGCCATGCGCCTTCTGGGCCGGACCCAGGGGGTCTTTGGGGAGCCCGCCGGGGTGACCGGCGCCGCCGGGGTGAAAAAGGCCCTGGAGCTGGGGCTTCTCGACCCGGAGGCTACCGTGGTGAGCATCGTCACGGGGAACGGGCTCAAGGATGTGCAGAGCGGCATCAAAGCCGCCGGGGAGCCCATGCTGGTGCGCCCCGACCTGGACGCCCTCCTCTCCGCCTTTGCCGCCCGGGGCATCCGGCCCTGAGCCGGCGGGAGGGAAAGGACCCTCGCTCCACAGAAAACGTTTGAAGCTGCAACGAAGTGCCGCGCGCACGGGCTTCCATTTTGACGGCACGGTCAGGATGGGAGCCCGTTTTGGTTCATACTGTATAAAGGAGGCCATTTCATGTCCATTCTCATCCAAAACGGCACCCTGGTGCTGCCCGAGGGCCCCGTCCAGGCCGACCTGCGCATGGACGGCGGCAAGATCGTCCAGATCGGCCCCCACCTGCCCCTGGGGGAGTCCCAGGCGGTGGAGGCCGCCGGAAAGCTGGTCTTTCCCGGCTTCATCGACACCCACACCCACTTCGAGATGAACAAGGGCCTGCCCAACGAGACCGCCGACAACTGGCGGACCGGCTCCATGGCCGCCCTGGCCGGGGGGACCACCACGGTGCTGGACTTTGCCGAGCCGGAGCGGGGCTGCTCCCTCCAGTCCGCCCTGGAGACCTGGCACAGCCGGGCCGATGGGGCGGCCAGCTGCCACTACGGCTTCCACATGACCATCAAGGACTGGGACCGGCGCATCCAGGCCGAGCTGAAGGACATGACCGCCGCCGGGGTCACCTCCTACAAGGTCTACATGGCCTACGACAACCTGCGCCTTTCCGACGGGGTCATCTACGAGGTGCTGAAGGCCGCGGCGGAGGAGGGGGCCGTGGTGGGCTGCCACTGTGAAAACGGCGACCTGGTGACCAAGGGCATCGCCGCCCGGAAGGCGGCGGGGGACCTGGGCACCCAGGCCCACCCCCTGTCCCGGCCCCCCCTGGTGGAGGCCGAGGCGGTGGGCCGCTATCTGGCCGTCGCCGAGCTGGCGGGGACGCCGGTGAACATCGTCCACCTCTCCACCCGCCGGGGCCTGGAGGCCGTCCGCGCCGCCCGGGCCCGGGGCCAGAAGCTCTACGTAGAGACCTGCCCCCAGTATCTCCTCCTGGACGACAGCCTCTACAACCTCCCCGACTTTGAGGGGGCCAAGTACGTCTTTTCGCCTCCCGCCCGGAGCAGGGACGACCAAGCCGCCCTGTGGGCGGGCATCGCCGCCGGAGATGTGGACACCATGGGCACCGACCACTGCTCCTTCCACTTCCACGGGGTGAAGGAGCTGGGCCGGGAGGACTTCTCCAAGATCCCCAACGGCCTGCCCGGGGTGGAGCACCGCCCTGCCCTCATGTACCACTTCGGGGTGGGCCAGGGCCGGATGACGGTGAACGACCTGGCCCGGCTCCTCTCGGAAAACCCCGCCAAGCTCTTCGGCATGTGGCCCCAAAAGGGCTGCCTGGCCGTGGGGAGCGACGCCGACGTGGTGATCTTCGACCCCGCCCGCACCTGGACCATCACCGCCAAGGACCAGGTCCAGGCGGTGGACTACACCCCCTACGAGGGCATGACCCTCACCGGAAAGCCCGAGGCCGTCTTTCTCAGCGGAGCGCTGGCCGCCAAAGACGGCAAGGTGCTCCTGGAGGGGCAGGGCCGGTTCGTCCGCCGGGGTCCCGCCCAGTTCTGGCGGTAAGGGGACGGCTTGGACATGCCGGGGCGCGCCGAGGTCGTCGCGTCAAACCACGCCGCGACCTGTATCTACCCAGGCGGTGGAGAGGTAGAACGCAAACCTTTCCCGGTTCCGCCCACATAGGCCGTAACGGCCGGGGCTGGTCCCCTATGGGGGCGTAAAGACGCAGGCCGCCGCCGGATACCGCACAGCGCCCCAACTCTAAAAAGCCCCTTTTTCTTTGGATTCCAAAAACCGTTTCTTTTTCCAGCAGGGAAAAAGAAATGGGTTTTGAAAGCGTCTCTCTCGTCTCCACACCCTGAGAGACTCCCTCAGTCACCTTCGGTGAC
>DXDV01000074.1 GCA_019115345.1 Candidatus Intestinimonas stercorigallinarum
GTCCTCGTCCCGGGCGGAGAGGAAGAGCACCGGCACATCCCGGAGCTCCCGGAGCCTTCCAAAGAGGGAGAACCCGTCCCCGTCTGGGAGCATTACATCCAGCAGCACCCCGTCTGGCGGAGCTGCACGGAACTGCTCCAGCGCCTGGGCGCAGGACAGGGCAGACTCCGTCTCATAGCCCGCCTGGGTCAAGATCTCCCCCACCATCCGCTGGAGGGCGCTCTCGTCGTCCACGATCAAAATGCGATAGGCCATAGCGCGGCCTCCTTCATAGTTCTCCTCCATATTATAGCAAATCCTGCGCAGACGTCCAGAGCCCGCCGGAGAAGTAAGGTAAACGTAAGGCTGGCTTCATGGGGGCGTAAGGCAGGTGCGCTATCCTTGTGGGTGTAAGGAGGTCTTGCCATGAACATCATTGAGACACATGACCTGTGCAAGCAGTATGGAAATACCCTGCGGGTGGCCCATCTGGACCTCAGCGTGCCCGAGGGCAGCGTCTACGGCTTCTTAGGCCCCAACGGAGCGGGGAAGTCCACCACATTGAAGATGCTCCTGGGCCTGGTACGCCCCACGGCGGGGGACATCCGGGTGCTGGGGAAGCGGATGGACAGCGCCAACCGCCTGACCATCCTCCGGCAGGTGGGAAGCCTCATTGAGAGTCCTAGTTACTACGGCCACCTCACCGGGGAGGAGAACCTGCGTATCGTCCAGACCCTCCGGGGCGCGCCGGAGAAGAACATCCGGGAGGTGCTGCAGATTGTCCGGCTGGACGGCCAGCGGGGCAAGAAGGTGGCCCACTATTCCCTGGGCATGAAGCAGCGTCTGGGGCTGGCGGCGGCATTGCTGGGCTACCCCAAGCTGCTGATCCTGGACGAGCCCACCAACGGCCTGGACCCCGCGGGCATCCAGGAGATGCGGGAGCTCATCTGTGATCTGCCGGAGCGGTTCGGTATGACGGTGGTGGTGTCCAGCCACCTTTTGAGCGAGATCGACCAGATGGCCGACCACGTGGCCATCATCCGGGAGGGGGAGCTGGTGTTCCAGGACACCCTGGAGGCCCTCCACGGCCGCAGCCGCCACCATCTGGCCCTGCGCACCACCAACAACGCCGTGGCCCGAAACATGCTGGCAGAGCGGCCAGTGCCCTGCCAGGAGGAGGAGGGCTACCTCATTCTGCCTATTCTTTCCGATGAGATGGCCGCCCAACTCACCAGTCTCCTGGCGGAGCGCCGCCTGGGGATCATTCGCTTGGAAGAGCGGCAGAAGAGCCTGGAGGACATCTTCCTGGAACTGACGGGAAGGGCGGTGAGCCTGTGAAGCTGCTGGGACTGGAGTTTTACAAGTGCCGCCGACGGAAGATCGTGCTGGTGTGCGCCGCCGTGCTGGCGGCGGAGCTGCTGTGGTTCGGCGTGTACCTGGCCCGGCAGGACGCAGAGGATCTGGTCCAGGGCTGGATGCTGCTGTTTTACAACCTGGCCCTGATCGACGCCATTTTTCTGCCCATCAGCGTGGCCGCCCTGGCCAGCCGGAACTGCGAGTTGGAACACAAGGGCGCATCCCTGAAGCTGCTGGAGACCATGGTGACACCTGGACGGCTCTACGGGGCCAAGCTGGCCTGGGGGGCCCTGGTGCTGGCGGCGCTCCTGGTGGTCCGCACCGGGCTCTTCGCTGCCATGGGCACCGCGGCCAAGTTCCCCGGTGAGATCCCCTGGGGGAAGTTTGCCCTCTTTACCGTTATCTCCTGGGCAGTGTCCATGATGGTTTACGCTCTCCAGCAAGGCTTGTCCCTGCGCTTTGCCAACCAGGCGGTGGCCCTGGTATGCGGCATCTTCGGGAGCTTTATCGGCATCATGTCCATGCTTTTCCCGGAATGGCTGGTGCGGTGCGTCCCCTGGGGGTACTACGGCCTCCTGTCCCTGGCCCGGATGGAGTGGGATCCGGACACCCGGTTCACCCAGTTCTTCTGGCGGTGGCCGGAGCCGCTGGATGTGGGACTGCTGCTCCTTTGGGCGGCGCTGTTTTTCGTGGTGGGACGGACGCTGTTCGTCCGGAAGGAGGTGTGAGGAATGCTGCTTCGATGTCTGAGGGCGGAATTGCAGAAGTGCCGCCGCTCCCCGGTGTGGCTGGCTTTTGTGCTGCTGCCCGTTTTCCCCGCCATATTGGGAACGGGTAATTACCTGGGCAACATTGAGGTGCTAAGCAGCGCCTGGTACAGCCTGTGGAGCCAGCACACCCTGTTCTCCTCCATGTTCTTCCTGCCCGCCCTCCTGGGGGTGTTCTGCGCCTGGCAGTGGCGGCTGGAGCACACGGACCACAACTGGAACAGTTTCCTCACCGCTCCGGTGCCGGTGCGGGATCTGTGCCTAGCCAAGCTGCTCTGGGCCGCCGCCGTTTCCCTGCTCTCCCAGGTTTGGATCGGCATGCTCTATGTCCTCAGTGGGAAGCTGGTGGGGATCTCCGGCCCGCTCCCGCCGGAGCTGCCTGAGTGGCTCCTCTGCGGCGCCCTGGGCGGCGTGGCGGTGTGCGCGGCGCAGCTCTTTTTCAGCCTGGTGATCCGGGCCTTCGCCCCTCCGGTGGCCTTCGGTCTGGCGGGGGGCATTCTGGGTCTGATGTTCACCGCCCAGGGGTGGGGGTATGCCTTTCCCTACTCCCTGCTGTGCCTGGGCATGCGGGCCAACAACCCCCAGATGGCGTTGGACCTGCCGCCCTTTGTTCTCTCAGCGTTGGTTTATACCACAGTATTTTCCCTTCTCTCCCTGCGGCATCTCCGCCGGCGGGATATAGCGTCGGAGTAGAGGTGGGCCCCCGGCAAAAACCGGGGGCCCACCTCGTTCTCATTTTGCCCATTGGACCACTGCGTCCCGCAGGAAGCGGGCGCAGCCGGACAGGTGTTTGTCGTAGTAGGCGGTAAACCGCTCGTCGGTCACATAGAGCTCCGCCAGCTCCCGGTGCCTGGCCGGGTCGTACCGGTTCCCGGAAAAGCTGAGCCACCGGCGGTGGAGGGCACAGATCTCCCTCCCCTCCTCGCTCTCCGGGGACAAGCCCGCCCGGACGGCGGCCTCCAGCCGCTCCTGGATCTCCCGGCCAAGGTCCGTCCACTCCCGGTACTGCTCTTGCGTTAGGTCCATCACCGCGGCGTTGGCTTCGTCCGACTCTTTGTCGCCGTACTTGGCCCGGACCTCCGCTCCGTAAACTTCCTCGTTGTGGGCCACAGCCCGTTTTTTGAATGCCTCAAACTTCTGCTCGTCGCTCATGATCTCGTTCCTTTCTTCCGCTCCGATGGTGTCCTTCACCGACCGGATGAGCTGCTCCAGCCGCTCCCGCTCCGCCTCCAACGCGGCCAGGTGGCGCTTCAGGGCGGCCAGACGGTCAAAGGAGGGATCGTCCAGACATTCCTTGATCCGGGCCAGCTCCACCCCGAGGGCCCGGTAGCAGAGGATGTGCTGTAACCGGTCCACCTCCGCCCCGCCGTAGTAGCGGTAGCCGCTCTCCGCCACCCGGCTGGGCTTCAGCAGGCCGATCTGGTCGTACCA
>DXDV01000075.1 GCA_019115345.1 Candidatus Intestinimonas stercorigallinarum
CAATGAGAACGTCCTGCTGCTCCTGTGGCTGGCCCTGGCCGCCGCCGCGGTCTTCTGCGCGCTCCGGGCGCTGCTGCGCCGCCGGGACGCCGCCCGGGCATGAGCCTCCTCCCAAGCGAAAAACCGGGCCCCGCTGGAAACAGCGGGGCCCGGTTTCTGTTCAGATGTCCGTCAGAGGCTCAGAAATACTTCTTGATGCCCTCGGTAGCCAGGGAGGCGTCGGCGCTGATGGTGACGGTGAACTTGATGTTGTTCTTCTCAGAGAAGCTGTTCAGCCAGTCCAGGAACTCCTCCACCGCGTGGTCGGTGGCCTCGGAGGCCACAATCTTGGTCAGGCTGTCGATGAAGATGTGGGTAATGTCATAGTTGCCGGCATACAGGCCGCTGATAAAGCCCTTCAGGAAGTCGTAGCTGCTCATATCATACTGGCTGGCTTCCACCAGGCGGATCTTATAATGGATGTCATAGGTCAGCTTGGGGCCCCGCTCGATGCACACCACGTTGCCGTTCTCGCTGTGGACGGCGGAATTAATGAGCTCGATCATCTGCTTGGTCTTGCCGGTGCCCTTGACACCCATGATCACTCTCACCATATTAATCACTCCTTACATTGTACGCCGGAACGCCTCCGGCCTTGTACCTGTATGTTACCATTTTTGCGGCCCGATTGCAACCGATTTGCGGAAGTTCACCAAAAGTTCATGGCTGAGGGGCCTTTGGCACGGTTCAGCCCAGACGGGCCTCCAGTTCGGCTTTCCGATCCTCATAACCCGGCTTGCCCAGCAGGGCATACATGTTATTCTTGTACGCCTCCACGCCGGGCTGGTTGAAGGGGTTGACCTCCAGCAGGTAGCCGGACAGGCCGCAGGCGTACTCGAAGAAGTAGATCAGCCAGCCCACGCTCTTCTCGCACCGGCCGGGGACGGTGACCACCAGGTTGGGCACGCCGCCGTCCACGTGGGCCAGCAGGGTGCCCCGCATGGCCTGCTCGGCCACGAAGGAGAGCTCCTTGCCCGCCAGGAAGTTGAGCCCGTCCACGTTGTCCGGGTCGTGGGGGATGGTGATGCTGCCCCGGCTCTTGTCAAAGCGCACCACCGTCTCGAACATGAGCCGCTCGCCCTCCTGGATATACTGGCCCATGGAGTGGAGGTCGGCGGTAAACTCCACGCTGGCGGGGAAGAGTCCCTTGCCCTCCTTGCCCTCGCTCTCGCCGTAGAGCTGCTTCCACCACTCGCCGAAGAAGCGGAAGGAGGGCTCGTAGGCCGCCAGGATCTCCACCTTCTTGCCTCCGGTGTACAGGGCGTGGCGGGCGGCGGCATACTGCCAGGCGGGGTTGTCCGCGCCGGGCCTGGCCAGCTCCTCCATGGCCTGGGCCGCGCCCTCCATCAGGGCGGCGATGTCAATGCCGGCGCAGGCGATGGGCAGCAGGCCCACGGCGGTGAGCACCGAGAAACGCCCGCCCACGGCGTCGGGCACCACAAATTCCTCATAGCCCTCTCCGTCGGCCAGGCCCTTCAGGGCCCCCTTGTGGGCGTCAGTGGTGGCGTAGATGCGCTTGCGGGCCCCTTCCTTTCCGTACTTCTCCTCCAGCAGGTTCTTAAAGATACGGAAGGCCACGGCGGGCTCGGTGGTGGTGCCCGACTTGGAGATGATATTGATGGACCAGTCCTTGCCCTCCAGATAGTCCATGAGCTCGCACATGGCGTCGGTGGACAGGCCGTTGCCGGCAAAGAAAATCTCCGGCTTGTTGGGGGCGAGCTTGTGGTCGGCGGAGCCCAGCAGCTCGATGACGGCCCGGGCCCCCAGATAGGACCCGCCGATGCCGATGACCACCAGCACGTCGGAGTCGGCGCGGATCTTCTCGGCGGCGGCCTGGATGCGGGCAAACTCCTCCTTGTCGTAGTCCACGGGCAGGCGGACCCAGCCGGTGAAGTCGCCGCCGGGGCCGTTGTGCTCGGCCAGCATGACGCGGGCCTTCTCCAAGGCATCCATGCGGCTGGTCAGGTAGTCCTGGGGCAGGAAAGAACTTGCGTTGGAAAGGTCAAGCTTCAGCATGTCGAAAACCTCCTAGCATTTCTTTGGTATTCATATCCTCATTATACCACAGCCTGCCCCGGGACACCAGCAAAACTTAGAACCTGTATTCACAACCGAGGGATGCGGTGTGGGCGGGGAGCTTCCTCGTCAGATAAGGAAATTTCCCTTGCCATACTGACGTATGGCAAGGGAGATGGACGCGGGATGGCGGGGAAAAGACCGCCCAGGCGGCGTTCAATGGCTGTGAATACAGGTTCTTAGCCCATGATGGGGCCATCCTGGGCCCCGGGCCTGGCGGCAGAGCGGATCAGCGCGTCCCGCCGGGCGGTCAGGTCCGCCCGTTCCCGTTCGGCGGCCTGCCGCAGCGCCTCCAGACGGGTGAGCACCTCGTCGATCTGCGTCCAGGTCTGCCGGACCTGCTCCTGGGAGCGGACGATCTGGTCCAGCACCGCCCAGTCAGCGAAAAGGCCGTCGAAAAAATAGTCGGCAAACCGGAGAAAGCCGTCGATGCTCACCTGCACGTCGGCCTGGATGGTCACGTCGGCCAGCTCCGTCCGGAACCGGCCCAGCTGGATCTGCAGGTCCTCCACGGCGGCCTGGGCCTCATCCAGATGACTATGCTTGACCAGGTCGGCCACCAGGCCGCCGCCGAAGAGGTCCCAGGTGGCCCAGCCCTCGGCGCTCTCCAGGCTGCGGAGGATACCGTCGGCCATGGCCAGGGCCTGGGCTCCGGCGTCCACGGCCTCCTCCAGCTCCCTCTCCTGGCTCTGAAGGAAGGCAAGGCGTTCCTCCAGGTCCAGCAGTGCCTCCGCCGTCTCCCCGCCGGCGGCCTTGAGGGCGGCCGCTTTCCGGGCCAGGGCCTGGGCATAGGCTTCCTCGCAGCCCTGGAGCCGCCGGTCCTCGTCCTCTTTCCGGCGGAGGTCCTCCTCCACTTCGGCCAGGGCTCTGGCCGCGGCGTCGTACTTCACCCGGGCGGCATAGGCCTCCTGCCGCTCCTGGGTCAGCTTTTCATCCCTTTTGCCGATGACGCCGTAGAAGAAGGCAGCCAGACTGCCCCCCTCCAGGCGCTCCACATCGGCCTGCTCCTCCAGCTTGACGGCCTCCAGATCCTGGACCCGCTGGCGCAGCTCTGCCTGCTGCCGCCGCAGCTCGGAGCGCATGGCGGCCAGCTGCCGCTTCCTGACGACCTGGGCGCTCAGACGCTCCAGCTCATCCACTTGTTCATGGGCAACCATAGCGCTGCCTCCTTCTCGCAGGGATAAGTCCCGCCAGAGCCGGGGCCTGCCCGGCGGCTGTGCGCCGGTGACCGTGCATCTGCTTTCCGGCCATGCCCCAGTGTCGGAGCGGGAATGAAGTTCTTTTTGGTTCTTTTTCTTTCAAGAAATCGGGGCTTTGATTCCGGCCGTGCGCCGGTGACCGTGCATCCGCTTCCCGGCCGTGCCCCGGCGTCGGGGCGGGAATGAAGTTCTTTTTGGTTCTTTTTCTTTCAGGAAAAAGGGGCTTTGATTCCGGCCGTGCGCCGGAGACCGTGCATCCGCTTTCCGGCCATGCCCCGGTGTCGGAGCGGGAATGAAGTTCTTTTTGGTTCTTTTTCTTTCAAGAAATAGAGACTTCGATTTTGGCTGTGCGCCGGTGACCGTGCGTCCGCTTCCCGGCCGTGCCCCGGTGTCGGAGCGGGAATGAAGTTCTTTTTGGTTCTTTTTCTTTCAAGAAAAAGAACTTACTCGAGGACGGCGCCGCGGGCGGCGGAGGTGACCAGCTTGGCGTAGCGGCGGAGGTAGCCGGTCTGGACCCGGGGCTCGGGGCAGACCCACTTGGCCTTCCGCTGGGCCAGAACGGCCTCATCCACCAGCACGTCGATCTTGCAGTTGGGGATGTCGATGGCGATGGTATCGCCCTCCTCCACGAAGGCGATGGGCCCGCCCAGGGCGGCCTCGGGGGAGACGTGGCCGATGGAGGCGCCGCGGGTGGCGCCGGAGAAGCGTCCGTCGGTGATGAGGGCCACCGACTTGTCCAGGCCCATGCCGGCGATGGCGGAGGTGGGGTTGAGCATCTCCCGCATGCCGGGCCCGCCCTTGGGCCCCTCGTAGCGGATGACCACCACGTCGCCGGGATTGATCTTGCCCTCGTAGATGGCCTGGATGGCGTCGTCCTCGGAGTCAAAGACCCGAGCGGGGCCGGTGTGGACCATCATCTCCTCGGCCACGGCGGACTGCTTGACCACGCAGCCCTCGGGGGCTAGGGATCCCTTGAGGACGGCGATGCCGCCGTAGGGGGAGTAGGGGTTCTCGATGGGGCGGATGATCTCGGGGTCGGTGTTCTCCACCCCCTCCAGGTTTTCGGCAATGGTCTTGCCGGTGACGGTGATGCCGGAGGTGTCCAGCAGGCCCTTTTTGGTGAGCTCCTTCATGACGGCGTAGACGCCGCCGGCCCGGTCCAGGTCCTCGATGTAGGTGTCCCCGGCGGGGGCCAGGTGGCAGAGGTTGGGGGTTTTGCGGCTGATGTCGTTGGCCATGTCGAAGGAGAGTTCGATGCCGCACTCGTGGGCGATGGCGGGCAGGTGGAGCATGGAGTTGGTGGAGCAGCCCAGGGCCATGTCCAAAGTCTCGGCGTTGTGGAAGGCGGCCTCGGTCATGATGTCCCGGGGCTTGATGTCCTTTTGGATGAGCTCCATAATCTGCATCCCCGCGTGCTTGGCCAGCCGCCGCCGGGCGGACAGGGGGGCGGGGATGGTGCCGTTGCCCGGCAGGGCCATGCCGATGGCCTCGGTGAGGCAGTTCATGGAGTTGGCGGTGTACATCCCCGAGCAGGAGCCGCAGCTGGGGCAGGCGTTCTCCTCGTAC
>DXDV01000076.1 GCA_019115345.1 Candidatus Intestinimonas stercorigallinarum
GGGCGGCCAAAGGCCGCCCCTACACCCGTCCCGTGCCATCTTCGTAGGGGCGGCCTGTGGCCGCCCGCCGTTGCCATATGGGACCTGTTGGCGCGCCGGGTCGTTCGCGCCCCACACAAAAAAGAACCACGCCCCCACCCCGTCATTCTGAGGCCGTAGGCCGAAGAATCCGTACTCCCGTCCCTTTTCCTTCCTGTCACGCACAAGGACGGGGGAAACGGATTCTTCGCCTTCGGCTCAGAATGACAGAGAGGAAATGCGGTGCTTCGTTCCGTTCACTCCATCAGTCCGGCGCGCCGGGTCCCGCCGCCGACCTTACAAATTTTTCAGGAGACTGACAAAGTTTGTTCTTTCCCCTTGATTTCTCCTCCCCTTATGATATGATGGAGTCACGAAATGGCCGGAGAAGGCGGCCGGAAAGGGGGTTTTCCATGCTCTCCGAACCCACCCTGGCCCTGCTGCGGCAGATGGCCCGCGGGGTGGCGGCGCAGTTTGGGTCCAGCTGCGAGGTGGTCATCCACGATCTCACCGCCGGGGACCTGGAGCACACGGTGGTCCACATCGAAAACGGCCACGTCTCCGGCCGAAAGCCGGGAGACGGCCCCTCCAAGGTGGTGCTGGACCTGCTCCAGGCCGGCGCAGTGGCGCCGGAGGACCGGCTGGCCTACCTCACCCGCACCCCGGACGGCAAGGTGCTGCGCTCCTCCTCTCTCTTCATCGCCGGCCCCGACGGACAGCCCGGGGCCGTCTTTGCCATCAACTACGACATCTCCGCCCTGGTGTCGGTAGAGCAGGCCCTCCACGCCCTCACCGACCCGCCCGGCGGCGGGGACGCCCCGCCCCAGCCCATCACCAGCAGCGTCAACGAGCTGCTGGAGGAGCTCATCCGGCAGTCGGTGGCCCTGGTGGGCAAGCCCGTGGCCTTCATGGACCGGGAGGACAAGCGCCGGGCCGTCCGCTTCCTCAGCGACAGCGGCGCCCTCCTCATCACCAAGGCCGGGGACAAGATCGCCGCCGCCTTCGGCATCTCCAAATTCACCCTCTACAACTATCTGGACGACAGCAAGGGCTGACCGCCCGCAAAGGAGGCTTTTTCATGATCGACCTGACCATCCGCCCCGACGCCCTGGCCCGCAACATCCAGAAGGCCCGGGAGAACCAGGTGGTGATCCCCACCTACGCTCAGATGAAGCACCCGGAGACCATCCCCGGCAAGGTCCGGGACCGGCTGCGCCATGTGGGCCTGTGGGACGTGGACCCCCTCAACCTCTTCCGCGTCACCTGGAAGAACGAGGCCAAGGAGTCCGGCGGCCTCTACCAGGCCGTGCCCAACTACATCGAGCTGCCCAGCGCCCTCACCGGCGTCCCCGCCCGCATCGTGTGCCTGGTGGGCAAGTGGTTCCCCACCGGATGCCACAAGGTGGGGGCCTCCTACGGCTGCCTGGTGCCCCGGCTGGTCACCGGCCAGTTCGACGCCACCGCCGACCACGCCGTCTGGCCCTCCACCGGCAACTACTGCCGGGGCGGCGCCTTCAACTCCAAGCTGCTGGCGGTGGACTCGGTGGCCATCCTCCCCGAGGGCATGAGCCGGGAGCGCTTCGACTGGCTCAAAGCCATCGCCGGGGAGGTCATCGCCACCCCCGGCTGCGAGTCCAACGTGAAGGAGATCTTCGACAAGGCCAATGAGCTCAAGCGGCAGCCCCACATGATGGTCTTTAACCAGTTCGAGGAGATGGGCAACCACCTCTGGCACTACCAGGTCACCGGCGACGCCATCGCCACCGTCTACGAGCACGTCAAGGGCCCCGGCGATAAGCTGGCGGGGGCCTGCTTCACCTCCGGCTCGGCGGGCACCATCGGCTGCGGCGACTACCTCAAGGAGGTCTACCCCGGCATGAAGCTGGCGGTGGGGGAGGCCCTCCAGTGCCCCACCCTTTTGAACAACGGCTTCGGCGGCCACCGCATCGAGGGCATCGGCGACAAGCACGTGCCCTGGATCCACAACGTGAAGAACACCGACATGGTCATCGCCATCGACGACGAGGACTCCCAGCGGCTGCTGCGGCTCTTCAACGACCCCGCCGGTCTCGCCTACCTCAAGGAGGAGGCCGGGGTGGACGGCGAGACCCTCTCCAAGCTCTCCTGGCTGGGCATCAGCGGCATCGCCAACGTGCTCTGCTGCGTCAAGATGGCCAAGTACTATGAGTTTACCGGCAAAGACCTCATCTTCACCGTCCTCACCGACTCCGCCGACATGTACGGCTCCCGGGTCCAGGAGCTGGCCGAGGAATACGGCCCCTACGACGCCAAGGCGGCGGCGGTGGACCACGCCCTCCACCTGCTGGGCCTGCGGACCGACGCCATGGAGGAGCTCACCTACCCCGCCCGGAAGCGGGTCCACAACCTCAAGTACTACACCTGGGTGGAGCAGCAGGGCCGCACCGTGGAGGAGCTGGACGCCCTCTGGTACGACACCGAGCACACCTGGGAGGCCGTCCACCGCCAGGCCGACGCCCTGGACGAGCTCATCAACGCCTTCAACGAGGAGAGCGGGGTCCTGAAGGGCCTGTAAGGTCCCGGCGCTACGTTTGTTCGCGGGGCGCGCCGTCGTCCTCGCAAAGTCCGCTGTGCTCTGTTTCCGCCTGACGGCGAAAACGCGCTCCGCTCCCTTGCTCGTCCTCTCCCCACGAAAGGCGTTCCGCCTTTCGCGGGGACCCCATTCCGCTTCGTTGGGCTCGTGTTGTGTTAAAAGACGGGGGATGCGGTACCGGACTGGGCGGGCGGCCGCAGGCCGCCCCTACCCGAGCGCTTTTCCGTCTTTGTAGGGGCGGC
>DXDV01000077.1 GCA_019115345.1 Candidatus Intestinimonas stercorigallinarum
GGCGCCGGGGAGACCGCCACCGGAGCGATGTACGTGACCTTCATGCTCCGGGCCCTGGACTACGTGGATGGGGAGGACTTCACCTGGGACGATCCCTGGGTCCTGGCCCGGGCCTGCGGCATCCTGCCCGAGAGGGTGGACCGGGAGAACTTCCTCCGGGCCGACGCCGTGGACGTCACCGCCGCCGCCCTCTCCGCCCAGCGCAAAGGCGGGGCGGGGACCCTGTCCGGCAAGCTCATCGTGGAGGGGGCCATCGACCCCGTCAAGTACGGCGAGGCCTTTCCCATTGACCGGGAGGAAAAGACCTATGAGGAGGCTATGGCGGAGCTGACGGAGGGCGTCATGCCCTTTGTGATCGAGGAGCGGTGGGAGTCGGACTACGGCACCGTGCTGCTGGGACAGTACATCGGCACCCCGCATGGGGCCGGTCCCGCCCTTCGGATGGTGACCAAGGCGGCCTACGCCGGCGGCCAAGGAAGGGTGCTGGCACTGCCCCTGCCGGCGCAAGACGCCAACTCCGACGCCCGGCCGGACCGGCTCTCCCTGAGTGAGGACGGGACGACCTTTACCTACTCCGTCCATTTCGACAGTGCCAACGTGCTGCTTCCGGGCACCCCGGAGGAGTATGCGTTCCACCAGATGGGCACCTATGTCTACACCATCGACCTGTGTACCGGCGATACCCGTTACAAAATCGTGACGGCGGGCATGGAGGGCCTGCCCGGCACCCTGGCGGAGCAGCAGGCCTACGACGACACCATCAACAGCCTCATCGACGGCGACTATGGCAGAGTGGTGCTGAGGCGGTGGGAGGGGGAGGGCTATACCACCTTGCTCACCCAGAATGCGGGGGTCTTTCACGCCGGGCTGACCATCCGTCTGTACCTGGTGGGCAAGCCGGGGTCCCCTCTGGGGGCGGGAGAGTTGGTACACCTGCCCCTGCCCAAAGCCGCGCCGGAGGAGTATGCCCAGCCCGACGAACTGACCTTCAGCGCCGACGGGCTGAGCCTTGCCTACGCCTGCACCGTCCCGGAGGACGTGCCCGGCCTGGATGGCGTCACCGTCATTCAGGAGAAGGGTACTTACCGCTACACCGTGGACCTGACCGCCGGCGAGGTAACCGAGGCGTTCTCGCCTTTGGAGGAGGGCTCCGGCGGCTAGGGGGCAGTCGGGACCGGCTTCTTGGAAAAATAAATAATACATATGTCACAAAAACGAGTATAAACGCGATATAATGGCAGAGAGCGGCTCAACGGGAGCCGAGACCATAAAACTATGGAGGTGTATCAGATGAGAGGAAAGATCCGAACCGTCCTGAGCGCCCTCATGTGCCTCGGGCTGTGCCTGAGCGCCGCCGGAGCGGCGGAGGGCCGGGACCTGACGAGCCAGGAGGGCCAGGCCATGCGCCTGGAAAGCCTGGGCCTCTTCCTGGGGGTGGGGGAGGATGAAAACGGCTTCACCGACTTCGACCTGGACCGCTCCCCCAGCCGGGAGGAGGCGGTGACCATGCTGGTGCGCTCCCTGGGCAAGGGCGCTGAGGCGGAGGGCCTGGGAAAGACCCACCCCTTCACCGACGTGCCCGCCTGGGCCGACGGCTACGTGTCCTACGCCTATGACCAGGGCCTCACCAAGGGCGTCTCGGACACCGCCTTCGGCGCGGGGGAGACCGCCACCGGGGCCATGTACGCAACCTTCATGCTCCGGGCTCTGGGCTATGTGGACGGGGAGGACTTCACCTGGGACGACCCCTGGGCCCTGGCCGAGACCTGCGGCATCCTGCCCGAGAGGGTGGACCGGGAGAACTTCCTCCGGGCCGACGCCGTGGACGTCACCGCCGCCGCCCTCTCCGCCCAGCTGAAGGGGACGGAGACCACCCTGGCCCAGAAGCTCATCGCCGAGGGGGCCTTTACCCAGGAGGCCTATGACCGTGCCTTCCAGACCTATGAGGCGGCTATGGAGCGCATCGCCGCCAACGACTTCTACCAGGAGGAGCAGCGCTGGGAGTCGGACTACGGCACCGTGGTGCTGGGGACCGTGTCCGGTCTGCCCCGGGGCAACGGCTGCACCCTCCAACTGGTGACCAAGCAGGCCGCCGCCCTGGGGGAGGGCCTGACCATCACCCTGCCCCTGCCCGACCGGCAGGCACCCGGGGAGACCGCCATGGGTACCGACGGCCGGACCTTCACCTACTCCATCCAGCTTGAGACGGGGACCTACACCTATACCGTGGACACCAGCACCGGCAAGGTGACCGAGGAGGCCCAGCTCACGGAGGTCACCCCCGAGATGGAGCAGGCGGCCTATGACGCCGCCATCGCAGAGCGCACCCAGGGGGTCACCGTTCTGGAGCGGCTGGAGAGCGACTCCTGCACCGTCCTCTATACCTCCGCCGCCGGCGGCTCCGGGGGGGAGTTCCGGTCCCTGACCCTGGTCTACAAGCCCGGCTCCGCCAAGGGGGCCGGGGAGGTGGTGAACGTGGGGCTCCCCTCCATCACCGATACCATCCAGGCTGTGCCTGAGGATATGGCCATCAGCGACGACGGCAAGACCCTCACCTTCACCTGCATCGTGGACGAGCGGTCGACGGGACAGCAGACCGGCGCCTACCACTATACCATTACCCTGGACACCGGCGCGATCTCCTTTGAGGTGACCGGCCAGTAAACAAACAAGACCCATGGAGGTGTGTCCCATGGCACAGCAGCGCAACCACGGCATCGATCTCCTGCGGATGGTATCCATGTTCATGGTGGTGGTCCTCCATGTATTGGGGCAGGGCGGCATCCTGGCCGCCCTGCTTCCCCGTTACGGGACAGCGGTGCTGGTCCTTTCCCGCCCTCTTCCGAGTCCTCCCCCTCCCCGTCTGACGGGCTCCGGAGGCGAAGGGCCCGCCGCATTCTGCCAGCCTCAGATATAAACGCAAAAAAGTGACTGAGGAGCACCGGAATGGTGTTCCTCAGTCACTTTTTGGATTTTTTCAAGCAGAGCCTAGGGCTCCTCCTCTCCCAGCAGGGTGAAGCGGCTCCGCTCCGTCCGCAGCAGTCCTTCCCGGGCCATCTTGCCCAGCTCGTTGGACAGGGCGCTCCGGTCCACATTGAGGTAGTCGGCCAGCTGCTGCCGGTTGTAGGGGATGGTGAAGCTCCGGCTGCCGCTGCGGACCGCCTGCTCCGACAGGTAGGAGAGGAGCCGCCCCCGGATGGAGCGGGCGGAGGTGTGGAAGATCTTCCGGGAGAGGTTCAGGTTCTTCTGGGCCGAGAGGGCCAGCAGGTTGCGGACCAGCCTGGCGTGGTGGGCGCAGGTGTGGGAGCAGACCGTGAGCACCCGCTCCACCGTCAGAAACAGGGCCTGGGTGGGCTCGGCGGCCACCACGTCCACCATCAGGGGCTCCTCCGGAGTGCAGGCGTAGGTCTCGGCAAAGATCTGCCCCGGTCCGACGCTGTCCAGCACGGTGGTATTGCCCCAGAGGTCGCTGCTCTGGATGAGCACGCTGCCCGTGAGCACCAGGCCCAGGGCGGTCACCCGCTCCCCGGTGCGGTAGATGGTCTCCCCCTTGGCAAAGGACCGCCGCCGTCCGCCCAGGCAGGCGAGCATTTCCTCCACCTCCCGGGGGGCCGCCCCCCGGAAGAGGGCGGTTTTTGACAGCTGCACCGCGTCCACGGCTCCCATCACCCCTGTTCCAGCAGCTTCCGGTAGTGCTCCTCGGGGGCGATCCGGCCCACCACGGAGAGGGAAGCCTGTCCCCCCTGGAAGAGCCGCTGGGCCAGGGCCCGGACGTCCCCGGCGGTGACGGCGTCGTAGGCGTCGATGACCTCCTGGGTGGTGAGGACCCGGTCCTGGAGGAGGAGCCCCCGGCCCAGGGCGCTCATCCGGGACTGGGTGGACTCCAGCCCCATGAGGACGTTGGCCTTGGAGAGCTCCCGGGCCCGCTCCAGCTCCTCGGGGGCGGGGCCGTGGTCGGCAAAGTCGGCCACCACCCGGCGGATGGTCTCCAGGGCCTGGGTCTCGGTGTCCCGGCTGAGGGCGGTGTAGATGGCAAAGACCCCGGTCTCGGCGTGGCCGGCGCCGTAGGTGTAGATGGAGTAGCACAGCCCCCGCTTCTCCCGCACCTCCTGCCACAGCCGGGAGGACATGCCCGAGCCCAGCATGGTGGACAGAAGCTGGAGGACGAAGCGGTCCTTGTCCCCGTAGGGGAGGCCTGGAAAGGCCAGGGTCAGGTGGTTCTGCTCGGTGGCCTTCTTCTTGAGGGTGACGGCGCTGGTGTAGACGGCGGGGACGGGAGTCGGGACCTCCCCCGCCTCCAGGTCCAGGAGCCGTGCC
>DXDV01000010.1 GCA_019115345.1 Candidatus Intestinimonas stercorigallinarum
AGAAGGTTTTTTCACTATGTAATTCTTTTTACTCTCCCCAGCATAGCTGGGGGTTGTCGTTGCGCTAAAGCGGCAACAATACAAACCCTCCCCCGGCTGGAAGCCGGGGGAGGGAAAAGTGGGCGCGTTACTTCGTGTAGTTGTCAAAATAGCCCTGGACCAGGATAATTGGGGTGCCCTTGTCTCCGCTGCCGGAGGTCAGATCGCACAGGGAACCGATGAGGTCGGTGAGCCGCCGGGGGGTGGTGCCCTGGGACACCATCTTGCCCTTCAGATCGGCGTCCTTGTGGCGGATATACTCGGAGATAGCCTCCTTGAGGGCGTCGCCCTTCAGGTCGGCAAAGTCGTTGTCGGCCAGATACTTCAGCTTGACCTCGTTGGGCTGGCCCTCCAGACCGGCGGTGTAGGCGGGGGAGACCACGGGATCGGCCAGCTCCCAGATCTTTCCTACCGGGTCCTTGAAGGCGCCGTCGCCGTAGATCATGACCTCCACGTGCTTTCCGGTCTTTTCTATCAGAGTATTCTGGATGCGGTCCACGATGGGCTGGCAGTCCCGGGGGAAGAGCTTCACCTTCTCCTCGGTGGCCTTGTTGCTGCCCAGCAGGCCGTAGCTCTCATTGTAGCCGCTGCCGTCCACCGGGGCGGTCATAATGTCGTCCAGCCCCAGCACCAGCTCGGCGCCCGCCTTCTTCAGCAGCCGCTTGGAGCGCTCACGGGTGTGGATGTCGCAGCAGAGGACGTACTTGGTGTAGTCCAGGATGGCCCGGCAGTCGTTGGCCAGCACGACCTCCACCTCGCAGCCGCAGCCGGTGATGAGGTCCTTATAGTATTCGATGTAGTCCACGCCGGTAAAGACGTGCTTGGGATAGCCGAAGAGCTCCCGGTACCTGCCCTCGGTGAGGACATCCTTGTAGGGGTCCACACCCTTTTCGTCCAGCAGGTCCAGGTCGATGAGATGGTTGCCCACCTCGTCGGAGGGATAGCTGAGCATGAGGACGATCTTCTTGGCGCCGGTGGCGATGCCTCTGAGGCAGATGGCGAAGCGGTTCCGGCTGAGGATGGGGAAGACCACGCCTACGGTGTGGTCGCCGAACTTGCTCCGCACGTCGGCGGCGATCTGGTCCACGGTGGCATAATTGCCCTGGGCTCTGGCCACCACAGCCTCCGTCACCGCCACCACGTCCTGGTCCTCCAGCTGGAAGCCCGCGCTCTCGGAAGCCGCCAAGACGCTGTCTACCACGATTTGGGCGATGTCATCTCCTTCCCGGATGATGGGAGCCCGGATGCCCCTGGATACAGTGCCGACTAATCTTTCCATGGTGTTTCCTCCGTTGATCTGATTGCGGCGCCCGCCTTGCAGGGATTCGCCGCTGAACATACACATTAATTATATACGCTTTTTCTGGGAATGAAAAGAGCATTCAGAGAAAAAGAAAAAGGAATTTGGCGCAAAGGCAGCCAAGAAGGCCGCAGATGGGGAAGGTGAGGACCCAGGCCAGGGCGATGGATCGGGCCACCGACCAGTCGGGATAGCGTCCCGCCCCAAGGATGGCGGCGGTTTTGGTATGGGTGGTAGAGACGGGCAGGCCCAGCAGGGTACACAGGAGGAGGGCGCCCCCTGCCGCCAGATCGGCGGCCAGGCCCCGCCGGGGGTCCAGCTCCACCATGTCCCGGCCCACGGTTTCGATGATGCGCCGCCCGCCCAGGGCGGTGCCCAGAGCCATGGCGCCGGCGCACAGGGCCGAGAGCCACAGGGGAGCCCTGTCTGGGGGCGAGGCCTGCCCGGCGGCCAAGGAGGTCCCCAGCAGCAGCACCCCCAGGAACTTCTGCCCATCCTGGGCCCCGTGGAGGAGGGCCATAGCCGCCGCCCCCAGGCACTGAGCCCGGCGGTAAAACCGGAGGGGCCTGGGATGTTCCGGACGCCGGGCGAGCCACCGGGCGGGCAGAAAGCCGAGCATCACCGACAGCGGCAGGGCCAGCAAAACCCGGCCCCAGGCCGCCCAGGGCAGTCCGTTCCCCTCCAAAGCCAGAGCGGCGCCGGCCAGACCGGCCAGGAGCCCGTGGCTCTCGCTGGTGGGGATACCCAGAAGCCAGGCAGCCGTGGACCATATGAGGATAGCGGCTAGGGCTGCGCATAGTCCGCACAGGGCAGCCCGCTGATCTCCACCGACAGGGAGGAGGGCCAGTACGCTCCGGGTGACGGCGGGGAAGAGAGCGGCGGAGAGCACAGCCCCCAGCAGATTGCACACCGCCGCCAGCGCGGCGGCGGCGGAGAAGGGGAGAACGCCGCCTGCCACGGCGGTGGCGATGGCGTTGGGGGCGTCGGTCCAGCCATTGACCAAAATGACGCCCAGCGTGAGGACAAAGACCGCCGTGAGCTCCGGCGGCGGAAGCGAAATGGACAAAGAAACACCCCCTCCCCACAGCATACGGCGGGGAGGGGGCGGTTATGTGGCGGGGATCAAAACTCCGGCAGGGAGAAGGAGAAGGTCCCCAGGCCGAAAGCCGAACCGGTGTAGACCACGTTGGCGTGGAGCATGGCGGCGTGGACACCCTCGTAGGGCATGCCCTCGGCCCACAGGGTGATGCCGAAGGTGGCCAGGATGGCGTCGCCCTCGGTGGTGAAGAGGACCCAGTGGCCCAGGGCGGCCTCCATCTCCGGTCCCAGGCCGGGGTAGCCCAGCTCGGTGGGACTCAGGGCCAGGCTGGCGTCCCCGGCGTGGAGGGTGAGGGTGTCGGTCTCGGCGTCATAGGTACTGGAAAGAGAGAGATCCAGAATGGCGTTGTAGTCGGCGGCTTCAAAGTGGAAGAACTCCCAACTGCCGGAGGAGAAATCCACCACGGAGAGCCCCCACACGTTCACACCGGTGTCATCGCCCAGGAAATTGACGATGGCCAGCTCCTGGTCGCCGTCCCGGTCGTAGTCGCCGTAGGCCATGGCGGGCATCAGGTTCTGGGAGGTGGGGAAGGTGAGGTCCAGGGCCTGCCACTGAGCGCCCACCCGGAGAATCAGCCCCTGGGCGTCGCCGGGACCGGCAAAGCCATAGAGCCAGGTGTCCTGCTCCGGGAGCTGGCACACCAGATAGAGCCCGGCCTGATCCTCCTCCAGGGCGCTCACCCGGTCGGCCACGTCGGTCCCGCTGGAGAGCTGGGTGGGGAAGTCATTGAGCGTCAAGCTGTCCGGGTCGCCGTCCCAGTCCAGGGGGGCGGCGGTGGTCACCGGCGTGGTCTCCACCGGAAGGGTCTCAGTAGGAGTGGGCTCCACAGTCGGAGTCACCGGAGAAGGCGTTTCCGTAGGGGGTG
>DXDV01000078.1 GCA_019115345.1 Candidatus Intestinimonas stercorigallinarum
CCAGGAAAAGAAAGGCGCTCCAATAGCTGTCGAAGTGCTGGGCAATGCCTCCGGGAAAGGGGGTAAGCAGCCGTGGCAGCCTTTCCGGAAGGCGATGGAGCTGGGCGGAGAGCTCCTCCATGGTGGGGTAAAAGCTCCAAAAGGTGGTCCCCTCCGGCCATCGGCCGGGAGAGAGCACATAGCTCCACAGATTGGAAGGAAAAACGGTCAAGGAGGCCAGCCCGGCGCAGAAGAGGACAAAGCACAAAAGCGCCGCCTCCCGGGCAGCCGGACTTTTCAGCCCCAGGCGGGAAAGCCGCCGGCGGCGTAGGGGAACAAAGGCAAAAAAGAGAAGGGCGCCCGCCAGGGCGCAGGGCAGCATCTGCCTCACATAGCGGAGGATGTCCCCCGCCGCTTCCTTCAAAATAGGCCACATTTCATGGTTCCCTCCCCTGCTTTTTCTATTCCAATGCGCACCTTCCACGGGTGTGTCTCAACGCACCAGTGGAAATACGCATTGCAACGCTGCCGCCGCGGGAATCAACCGCTTTGCGGTTTATTCAGCAGACATGATTCTAACACAGGGAGGGCCCCTCATTTTTGAATTTCATCTTACGATTTCTCGTCTGCCTGCAAGGCGGGAAGCTCCACATAGGTGTCGGGAACGCTCCCCACGATGACAGTCTCGGCCACCGGAACCTGGGCGGTGATCTCAGCGGGCAGGTCGCCCCCGGGGAGCAGGATGTCCACAGAGACCGTCACCTCCAGCAGGAGCTGGTGCCGGGTCTGGTTGATCCCGGCGTCGGAGAATCGGCTTTGATACACTGCGTGGGCATACCCCACGGTCATCACATCAACAGGTAGGTCGAACCCCCGACCGGAGAGAAAATTGATCCCTGTCAGGTTTCCTACCGGGATGGCAAGATTCTGGGTGTCGATCTGATCTACCGCCGCGACCGCGTCACGCAGGATCCCGGTGCGCAGGTCGTTGAGGGCAGCCATGTTGCTGGTGAGGGCTGTAATGCGGCCGGAAGCATCCTTTTCCGCGGTGATAAAGTCACTGTAAGTGAGGGCCCTTTCCTGGACCTCCTCCGCCACTGCCTGGTCGAGAAGCTGGGTAACGGCGTTGGTGACCTTGGCCTCCGCCATGGTCTCCACCACCGGCCGGAGCCGCAGGTCCAGGCAGAAAATAAACGCGAATGCCGACAGCACGCCCAAAGCTCCGGCCAGCCAAAGGCCCCTCCCCCTCCGGTAAAAGCGCCGGCCACGCCAAGTCCGCATAGCGGTCACCTCCTATGACACACTATGCGGACCATGGCTCGTATCAGTCCCGCAAAAGCTCCTCCACCGCCAGGAGAACGCCGGCCTTGCCGCTTTCATAGGTGAGGCCGCCCTGGAGATAGACGGTATAGGGCTCCCGCATGGGGGCGTCGGCGGAGAGCTCGATGGAGGCGCCCTGGATAAAGGCCCCTGCCGCCATAATGACCTGAGAGTCGTAGCCGGGCATGTCCCAGGGCTCCGGCGTCACGTAGGAGTCCACCGGCGCCCCCTTCTGGATGCCCCGGCAGAAGCGCTTCACCGCCTCCGGTTCCCCGAGATGGATCATCTGGATGATGTCGTGGCGCACAGCCTGAGAGGAGGGCTCGGCCCGATAGCCCAGCAGCTCCATGATCCGGGCGGCAAAGACCGCCGTTTTCACCGCCTGGGCGGTGGTGTGGGGGGCAAGGAAAAGTCCTTGATAGAGCAGACGGTTGTTGCCCAGGGTGGAGCCGCACTCCCGGCCGATGCCGGGGACGGTCATGCGGTAGGATGCCTTTTCGATGAGGTCCTTCCGCCCGGCCATGTAGCCGCCCGTGGGAGCCAGACCCCCGCCGGGGTTCTTGATGAGGGAGCCCACCACCAGATCGGCCCCCACCTGAGTGGGCTCCAGGGTCTCCACGAACTCCCCGTAGCAGTTGTCCACCAGGATGTCCACGTTGGGGTTAGCCCCCTTGATGACCCGGCACATCTCCCCGATCTCCGCCACAGACAGGGAGGCTCGGGTGGCGTAGCCCTTGGAGCGCTGGATCATGACCACCTTCACGGTGGGGTCCTCCCGGACCATTTTGGTCATGCCCTCCAGGTCGGGCTTGTCGTCAATCAATTCTACTTGCCTATAATTGATCCCGTAATCCTTCAGGGAACCGAAGCCTTTGTCCGTGATGCCGATGACACCTTGAATGGTGTCGTAGGGCGCCCCCACGGCGTAGACCAGGGTGTCTCCCGGCCGAAGGGCGCCGTACAGGGCGCAGGAGATGGCGTGGGTGCCGTTGACGAAGCCGATGCGGACCAAGGCGTCCTCGGCGCCGAAGATCTCGGCGTAGATCTCCTCCAGCTTGTCCCGGCCCAGGTCGTCATAGCCGTAGCCGGTGGTACCGGCGAAGTATGCCTCCGCCACCCGGTGCTTCTGGAAGGCCGCCAGGACCTTCTGGGTATTCTCCTCGGCGATGGCGTCAATGCGCTCGAACTGCGCGCTCAAATCGGCCTGGGCCTGCCGGCCCAGCGCCCGGACCCGGTCACTGATCTGTAATGGCATATTCCTTTTCACTCTCTGCTTTCCAATGGTTTTCAGTTCCTGTGCCCTTACAGGCTGGCCTCGGCAAAGGCGGCCACAAGGCGGGCACAGGCCTCCACGTCGCCCCGGTCCACCATCTCCTGGGGGCTGTGGATGTAGCGGCAGGGAATGGAGACGCCGCCGGTGAGGACGCCCATCCTGCTGACATGGATGCTGCCGGCGTCGGTGCCGCCGGACTTGATGACATCCATCTGGGCGTCGATGCCCCGCTCCTTGGCCAGGACCTCCAGCTTGGAGACCATCTGGGGGTGGCAGATCACGGAGGTGTCCATGACCTTGATGGCGGCGCCGCCGCCCAGCTTGCTGCTGCCGGTATGCTTGGTGCCCAGCTCGTCGGCGGACACCGTCACGTCCACCACCACGGCGTAGTCGGGGTCGATGGCGTAGGCCGCCGTTTTTGCCCCCCGAAGCCCCAGTTCCTCCTGAGCGGTAAAGACAAAATAGAGGTCATTGCCGCTGTGCTGGAGACTCTCCATAGCCAGGAGGAGGGTCAGGCAGGAAATGCGGTTGTCCATATAGGGCGAGATGAGCCGGTCGCCGGCGGCATAGGTTGGGGTGTCGTAGACGGCGGTGTCCCCGATGCGGACCATGGCCCCGGCCTCGTCGGCGTCGTGAGCGCCGATGTCGATATAGAGGTCGTCCAGGGTCATGTCCTTAGGCTCCACCGCCTCGCTGAGGCAGATGACGCCCCGGACGCCGTTCTTGAACCGGACGGGGGTGGCGATAAGGTCGGCGGCGTGGAGCCCTCCCACCTTGCAGAAGCGGAGGAAGCCCTCCTTCTCGATGTGGGTGACGATGCAGCCGATGGAATCCATATGGGCGGCAAACATCACCCGGGAGCCGCTCCCCTTCTTGTGGGCGATGAGGTTGCCCATGGTGTCCCGGCGGCATTCATCCACGAAGGGCATGGCCAGCTTTTCCAGCACGTCGGCCACCTCGGCCTCGTCGCCGGCGGGGCCGTGACAGGCGTTGAGGGCCTGGAGGGTCTTCAGAAGATCGATCATGGTTTGCTCCTCCTATCAGTACGAGGCCGCCAGGGCTTCGATAAAGTGTTTGACCAGGGTGTGCATGTGCACCAGATCCTGACAGCAGGCCACGCTGGACGGCGTGTGCAGATACCGGACCGGCGCGGAGACCGCCGCCACCCGGACCCCGTCCTTGGTGCGCTGAATGGCGGAGGAATCGTTCCCGCCTGAGGTGTAGTTCTTGCTCTGCCAGGGGATGTTGTGCTGTTCCGCCAGGTCCCGGAGCAGCTCAAAGAGCCCCCGGTCATAGACGGTGCCGCTGTCCATAAAGGAGAGCACAGGCCCCTTGCTGGGGGCGGCCACGCGCCGGTGTCCGTCGGTGCCGGGCAGGTCGGCCGCGGTGGTCCCCTCCAGTACCAGGGCAATTTCCGGCGTGACGGAGAAGGCGGCGCCGAAGGCGCCCCGGGTGCCCACCTCCTCCTGCACGGAGAAAACGAAGGTGCAGTCCATGGGAAGCTCCTCCTCGATGAGCTGGAGCATGACGGCGCAGCCCACCCGGTCGTCGATGGCCTTGGCCTTGAGCATGTCGGAGCCGAACTCCACCGCGTCGCTCTCAAAGGCCACCAGATCGCCCAGAGACACCACGGTCTGGGCGTCGGCCCGGTCCTTCGCGCCGATGTCGATATAGAGGTCCTCAAAATCAGGGACCCTTTTTTCCTCCTCATCGCTGACCAGGTGGTAGGCTTTGAGTCCGATGGCGCCGGGGCGCTTGTCCCTGCCCACGCTTACCCGCTTGCCGATGACCACCCGTGGGTCGATGCCGCCCACGGGGGCAAATTTCAGATGGCCGTCCTCGGTGATGTCGTTGACGATAAACCCCACCTCATCCATGTGGGCGGTGAGCATGAGCTTGTTTCCCGTGCTCTTCTCCCCCTGCTTAAAGACGATGAGGTTGCCCAGGGCGTCTACCCGCATGGAGGCGGCGTAGGGCCTGCACCGCTCCATGAGAAAGTCCCGCACCTCGTCCTCGCCGCTGGACACGCCGTTGAGGAGACAGAGCTCCTTGACCAGACTCAGCACAGCTCCTTCGCCTCCTTCCCCAGGTTTTCCGCAAAGGCGGCCAGCAGGGCCGCCGTGGACTCGATGTCCGCCAGATCCAGCACCTCGATGGGGCTGTGCATGTACTTCAGCGGCAGGGAGACCACCGAGGTGGGAACGCCCTCCCGGACGATCTGCATGTGCCAGCCATTGGTGCCGGTGTGGCCCTCCATGACCTCCACGTCATGGGGGATGCCCAGCGCCTTGGCCTTGTCCAGCATGCGCTGGGTCATCCAGCGGGTCATGTTGGGGCCAACTCCGATCTGAGGTCCGCCCCCGATGCCGCTGCGCCGGCCCTTGGGGTTGTCGGGGGTTTTGGCGTGGGTCACGTCTACCGCCACGCAGCAGTCCGGGCGGAGGCTGTAAGTGCCCACCTTAGCTCCGTGGCCCCCCACCTCTTCCCGGGTGCTGCCCATGATATAGAGGTCCACGTCCAGGGGCTTGTCCCGCAGCAGCTCCGCCGCCCGCAGCAAAATGGTGAAGCAGGAGCGGTCATCCATGGATTTTCCGCAGACCTTGCCGTTCATGAGGTCAAAACAGCCGCCGCGAAAGACCATGGGGGTGCCGATGGGCACACGCC
>DXDV01000011.1 GCA_019115345.1 Candidatus Intestinimonas stercorigallinarum
GGTCTCCAGAACGGAGGCGGTGCCGCTGACAATCAGATCCCGGGCGTTGCCCAGCCACACGTCGGTGCCGTGGGAGAAGCCGGAGAGCCGCACCAGGATGTCGAACTCCGCCGGTTTGGTCTCCTCCAGCATGCCCCGGACGAAGGTGGTGCCGAACTCCGGGATGGCGGTGGCGCCGGTGGGGCCCAGGATCTTGTCGTCCTCATAGCCCAGGACCTTGGAGGTGATGAAGATGCTCCGGGTGTCCGGGTCGTCCAGGGGAATGGTCTTGGCGTCCATCCCCGTGAGGTCCTCCATCATGCGGATCATGGAGGGATCATCGTGTCCCAGCATGTCCAGCTTCAGGAGGTTGGACTCCATGGAGTGATATTCAAAGTGGGTGGTGATGATGTCGGTGTCGGTATCGTCGGCGGGGTGCTGGACCGGACAGAAGTCGTAGATCTCCTTGTCCTGGGGAATGACCACCATGCCGCCGGGGTGCTGGCCGGTGGTCCGCTTGACCCCGGTACACCCCTTGGCCAGACGGAGCATCTCCGCCTTGGTGGCCGTCTTTCCCCGCTCCTCCATGTACTTCTTCACGTAGCCGAAGGCGGTCTTTTCCGCCACGGTGCCGATGGTGCCCGCCCGGAACACGTGGGTCTCCCCGAAGAGCTCGAAGGTGTGCCTGTGGGCGCTGGACTGGTACTCGCCGGAGAAGTTGAGGTCGATGTCGGGGACCTTGTCACCGCCGAAGCCCAGGAAGGTCTCGAAGGGGATGTTGAAGCCGTCCTTCTCATACTGGGCGCCGCACACCGGGCAGACGGCGTCGGGCATGTCGGCGCCGCACCCCACTCCCAGGGTCTTGGCCGTCTCGAAGTCGGCGTGCTTGCAGCTGGGGCAGCGGTAGTGGGGGGGCAGGGCGTTGACCTCGGTGATGCCCGACATGAAGGCCACGATGGAGGAGCCCACCGAGCCCCGGGAGCCCACCAGGTAGCCGTGGTCCAGGGAGTCCTGCACCAGCTTCTGGGCCGACATGTAGATGACGTCGTAGTGCCGGGAGAGGATGTCGTGGAGCTCGGTCTCCACCCGGTCCACCACGATCTGGGGGGGCTCCTCGCCGTAGAGCCGCTTGGTCTTGCCCCACACCAGGCGCTTGAGCTCCCCCTCCGAGTCCTCCAGCTTGGGGGCGAAGAGGCCGTTGGGCAGGGGATTCAGGTCCCCGCACCAGGCGGCGATGAGGTGGGTGTTGTCCACCACCACCTCCCGGGCGGTCTCCTCCCCCAGGTAGGAAAATTCCTTCAGCATCTCGTCGGTGGTGCGGAAGTAGAGGGGGTTGGGAGCATCGGCGTCCTCAAAGCCCTTGGTGTTGAGGAGGATGTGGCGGTAGATCTCGTCCTCCGGGTCCAGGAAGTGGACGTCCCCGGTGGCCACCACCGGCTTGCCCATCTCCCGGCCCAGCGCCACGATGGTGCGGTTGAAGTCCCGGAGCTCCTCCTCGTCCCGGGCCAGGGTGCGGCCGGTCTTGTCGGGGCGGAGCATGAAGGCGTTGTTGCTGATGGGCTGGATCTCCAGGTAGTCATACCAGGCGGCGATGCGCTTGAGCTCGGCCCAGGAGGCGTGCCGGGCCACCGCCTGGAAGAGCTCTCCCGCCTCGCAGGCCGAGCCCATGAGCAGGCCCTCCCGGTTGGCGTCGATGAGGCTCTTGGGCATCACCGGGTACTGCTTGCGCTGGAAGTGCTCCAGGTGGGCCTTGGACACCAGCTTGTAGAGGTTCCGCAGGCCCGTCTGGTTCCGGGCCAGGACGATGAGGTGCCGGGCCCGGCGCTTGCCCTTCCGGTTCTGGTTCTGGCCGGCCACCCAGCGGTTGATGGCCCCCAGGGAGCGGATGCCGTGCTCCTCCTCCAGCCGCTTGAAGAAGGGGGCCAGCATGTAGGCCACGGTGGAGGCGTCGTCGGTGGCCCGGTGGTGGTTGAAGGCGGGCAGGCCCAGATGGCCGGCCACCACGTCCAGCTTGTGCTTGGAGAGCTGGGGCAGCAGGGCCTGGGCCAGGGGCAGGGTGTCCACCGCCGTCACATCCAGGGGGATGCCCATGCGGCGGCAGCCCTCGGAGATAAAGCCCACGTCGAAGCCGGCGTTGTGGGCGGCCAGGGGCCGGCCCCTCACAAAGTCCAGAAACCTCCGGATGGCCTCGGCCTGGGTGGGGGCCCCCTTCACCATGTCGTCGGTGATGCCGGTGAGCTGACTCACCTCGTAGGGGATGGGCCGCTCCGGGTCCACAAAGGTGGAAAAGACCTCGTCGGTGACCTGGCCGTCCCTGTATACCACGGCGCCGATCTCGGTGATGACGTCCTTCCGGGCGTCCAGGCCGGTGGTCTCCAGATCGAAGCAGACGTACTCCCCGTGGAGGCCGGCGTCCAGGTCTCCCCGGACGGCGGGCATGTCGTCCACGTCGTTGATGAAGTATGCCTCCACCCCGAAGAGCATCTTGATGCCCGCCTTCTTGGCCGTGGAGTAGGCGGTGGGGAAGTCGTGGCAGACCCCGTGGTCGGTGATGGCGATGGCGGGATGGCCCCAGGCCGCCGCCCGCTGGATGACCTTCTTGATGTCGGTGGTGGCGTCCATGGAGGACATCTTGGTGTGGAGGTGGAGCTCCACCCGCTTCTTCCCCGGGGCGGCGTCGGCCCGCTGGGGAGGCCGCTCCCCCTCGGCGATGCCGGTGGGCTCGATCTGGAGCTCCCCCTGGTAGGGGCTCACCCGGCCCTGGACGATGAGGTGCTGGCCCTCCTTCAGGGCCCCCGCCAGGGCCTTGCCCTCCTCCCCCACCAGGAACTTGGCCACCCGGATGGAGTTGGTCTGGTCGGTGATGTCGAAGCGGACGATCCAGGCCCCCCGCTTCTTCATCTCCACGTGGTCGGTGGCAAAGACATCCCCCTCGATGGTCACCATCTCGGTGTCCAGGGTGATCTCGCGCATGGGGATGTGGCCGAACTTTTTTTGGATCTTGCCGAAGAGGAGCTTGCCGTCCCCCTTCTTTTCCCGCTTCTTCTCGCTGGGAGCCGCCGGTTTGATGTGCCTGAGGGCCTCCTGGCGGATGCGCTCCGTGCGTCGGAAGACCTCCATGGGGTCCTCCTCCGCCGGGGCAGGAGCGGCGGGCGGAGGCGGGGCCTCCTCCGGCAGTTCCTCCGCGGGCGGGGGGGCGGTCTCCTCCGGAGGCAGGTCGGCCTCGGTGGGCGGGGGGACCTCCTCCCAGGGGGGGAGGTCGGCCTCGGAGGGGGGCGTCGCCTCCTCCCAGGGGGGCGGACCGTCCTCCGGCGTCTCCGCCGGGGCGGGCGCGTCCACGGTGAAGCGCAGCTGGGCGCCGCGCAGGCCGTAGACCGCCGCCAGCTCCGCCGAAGCCCGGTCCAGCACCGCCCCCGGGATGGGCCGGGGGCCGGTCAGCTCGGCCTGAAGGCTGCGGCAGGCCCTGTCGATGACGGCGGAGCGCACCGCCGTCTCCCCCATGGGGAGACGCAGCTCCGCCGCCGGGCTCCAGGCGGAAAAGAGGGTGAAAAATGGGATCTTGTCAGGCATGGTCGCTCCGGCTCCTTCTCCAAGGATCATTCAGGTTCACAGCGCCTCGATGAGGCGGAAGAGCTCGTCCACCAGCTCCTCCTGGGGCACCTTTTTCACGATCTCCCCCTTGCGGAAGAGGAGACCCACGCCGTCCCCCCCGGCGATGCCCACGTCGGCCTCCCGGGCCTCCCCGGGGCCGTTGACCACGCAGCCCATGACGGCCACGGTGATGGGCTTGTGGACGGCGCGCAGCCGCTCCTCCACCTGGTTGGCCAGGCCGATGAGGTCGATCCTGGTCCGGCCGCAGGTGGGGCAGGCGATGAGCTCCGGCTCGTCCCGCCGGAGGCCCACCACCCGCAGGATGTCCCGGGCGGCGTAGACCTCTTCCACCGGGTCGGCGGAGAGGGAGACCCGGATGGTGTCTCCGATGCCAAGGGCCAGCAGGCCGCCGATGCCCACGGCGGACTTCAAGATCCCCATCCGGGGGGTGCCCGCCTCGGTGAGGCCCACGTGAAGGGGGTAGTCGCTCTCGGCGGCCATCTTCCGGTAGGCGGCGATGGTGCCGGGGACGCTGGAGGTCTTGAGGGAGACGCAGATGTCGTCAAAGTCCCAGCGGTTGAGGAGCTTGATGTGGCCGAAGGCCGACTCCACCAGGGCTTCCGGAGTGGGGCCGCCGTACTTGGCCAGCAGCTCCTTTTCCAGGGAGCCGCCGTTGACGCCCACCCGGATGGGGATGCCCTTCCCGGCGCAGGCCCGGGCCACCGCCTTCACCCGGTCGGCCCCGCCGATGTTGCCCGGGTTGATGCGCACGGCGTCGGCCCCGGCGGCCACCGCCTCCAGGGCCAGCTTGTGGTCGAAGTGGATGTCCGCCACCAGGGGGATGTGGATGCCCTCCTTGATGGCCCCCACCGCCTTGGCCGCCGCCAGGTCGGGCACCGCCACCCGGATGATCTGGCACCCCGCCTCCTCCAGCCGGAGGATCTGCTCCACGGTGGCGGCAGCGTCGTCGGTGCGGGTATTGCACATGGACTGGATGGTCACCGGGGCGCCGCCGCCCACCGGCACGCCCCCCACCAGGATCTGCTTGCTCATGTACGCTGCCTCCTAAAAACAGGTATGGCCGGCGGAGCTGGAAGGCCAACTCCGCCGGCTGAAGTCAATGTTTAGGTCACGATGCGGACCACGTCGTTGAAGGCCACCACCACCATCAGCAAGAGGAGGAAGAGAAAGCCGGCCATGTGGACGTAGCCCTCGTACTTGGGGTCCAGTCTCCGGCGGGTCACCAGGGTAAAGAGCCAGTTCACCGCCAGGAAGAAGATCCGCCCGCCGTCCAGAGCGGGGATGGGCAGCAGGTTCATCACCGCCAGGTTGATGGCGATGAAGGCCGAGAGGTTGAGGATGCTCATGAGCGCCCCCAGGAAGGGAGAGCCGCCGCTCTCCTCCGCCGCCTGGGCGCCCGCCTCCCCGGCCTGGCCCATCACGTCCATGATGCCGATGACGCCGGACATGTCCTGCACGCCCACGGCCCCCCGGACCAGGTCGCTCAGGCTGAACCACACCATACGTACCATGTCCGCCGCCTGATAGGCCGACATGACAAGGCGGGTGCCCACCGCGGCGGGGACGATCTCGCTCCCCAGATGGAGCCCCCGGAGCCAGGTGGTCCCCTCCTCGGTCTCCCGGGCCTGCAGGGGGATGAATACGTCCTCCAGGAGCACCTCCACGCCGTCCCGCTCCACCACCAGGTCCACCGTATCTCCCGCCCGGCCCAGGAGCATCGCGGCGTCGCCGTAGATCCAGACGCTGTGGCCGTCGATCTTCAGAAAGCGGTCCCCCGGCTGGAGGCCGCAGTCCTCGATGCCGTAGCCCTCCAGGAAGCCTTCCACCACGGGCAGCTGATAGCCGGTGACCGGGATGGACAGGAGGAGCAGGATGACCAGCCCCGTGAGAAAGTTCATGGCCGAGCCGGCCACCAGGATGATGCACTTCTTCCAACCCGGCTTGTTGGAAAAGCAGCCCGGGTCGTCGGAGTCCTCGTCCTCCCCCTCCATGGCGCAGAAGCCGCCGATGGGGATGGCCCGGAGGGAGTACTGGGTCTCCCCCCTGGTGGTGGACCACAGGAGGGGACCCATGCCGATGGCGAACTCGTTGACCCGCACCCCCAGGAGCTTGGCGGTGATAAAGTGGCCGAACTCGTGGAGGGCGATGAGGATGCCGAAGATGATGATGGCCATGAGGATGTAGAGCATAAGCTATGGTTCTCCTTATCGCTGCGCGGCCGCTCGGGCCGCCTGGTCCGCCCGGAGGATGTCCTCCAGGCTGGGGTCCTGGACCGCCGGGACCCGCTCCATGGCCCGCTCCACCTGCCGGGCGATGTCCATGAAACCGATGCGCCGGTCCAGGAAGAGGCCCACCGCCGCCTCGTTGGCCCCGTTGAGGATGGCCGTGGCGGTGCCGCCGGTACGGGCGGCCTCCAGGGCCAGGGCCAGGCAGGGAAAGGCCTCCGGGTCGGGGGCCTGGAAGGTCAGGCTGGGGCAGGAGAGCAGGTCCAGGGGCTCCGCCGGGCCGGGGACACGCTCCGGCCAGGTGAGGGCGTACTGGATGGGCAGGCGCATGTCCGCCGCCCCCAGCTGGGCCAGCACCGCGTTATCACAGTATTCCACCAGGGAGTGGACTATACTCTCCCGGTGGACCACGATGGAAATTTTTTCGGGGGGCAGCTCGTAGAGCCGCATGGCCTCGATGAACTCCAGCCCCTTGTTCATGAGGGTGGCCGAGTCCACGGTGATCTTGGCCCCCATGGCCCAGTTGGGGTGCTTGAGGGCCTGCTCCAGGGTGACCTCCTCCAGCTCCTCCCGGCTCCGGCCGAAGAAGGGCCCGCCGGAGGCGGTGAGGATGAGGCGCTTGACCTCCCCCCGGTCCTTGCAGCCCTGGAGGCACTGAAAGATGGCCGAGTGCTCCGAGTCCACGGGGACGATCTCCGCCCCCCACCGCCGGGCCTCCGCCATCACCAGCTCGCCGGCGCACACCATGGTCTCCTTGTTGGTCAGGGCGATGCGCTTGCCCTGCCGGATGGCGGCCAGGGTGGGCCGCAGCCCGGCGATGCCCACCACGGCGGTGACCACCGTGTCCGCCGAGGGCAGGGCGGCGGCCTCCAGAAGGCCGGCCTCCCCGGAGAGGACCCGGACGGAGGTGTCGGAGAGCCGCGCCTTCAGGTCGGCGGCGGCCGCCTCGTCCACGCACACCGCCAGCTCCGGACGGAACCGCCGGGCCTGCTCCTCCAGGAGCCCCACGCTGCGGTGGGCGGTGAGGGCCCGGACGGGCAGGTCCAGGGCGGCGGCCACCTCCAGGGTCTGCCGGCCGATGGAGCCGGTGGAGCCCAGAAGGGCGATGCTCCTTTTCCGCATGGCTCAGCCCCCCTGGATGGCGGGCAGGAAGTGGACCAGGATCTCAATGAGGGGGGCGCAGAAGATCACGCTGTCGAACCGGTCCAGCACCCCGCCGTGGCCGGGGAAGATGTTGCCGAAATCCTTCAGTCCGTACTGCCGCTTGATATAGGAGAAGGACAGGTCGCCGATCTGGGAGACCACGCTGCCCAGGGCGCCGTAGAGGGCGAAGGCCCCATAGCTCACCTGGAGCTGGAAGCCGAACTGCATCACCGCCCCGTAGAGGAGACAGCAGACGATGGCCCCCACGAAGCCGCCCACGGCCCCCTCCACCGTCTTTTTGGGGGAGAGCTCCGGGGCCAGCTTATGCCTTCCGAAGGCCATGCCGGCGAAGAGGGCGAAGGCGTCGCTGGTGAAGGCGGCCACCAGGGGGATGAGGATGAGGTACTTCCCGTTGGGCAGATGGTCCAGCCGGACGAAGGAGGAGAGGAAGTAGGGGATGAGCATGGCGAAGAAGAAGGAGCCCCCCATCTTCTCCAGGGTCACGGTGTAGTGGCTGGAGATGGCCACCAGGAAGATGAGCAGGAAATAGAGAAAGATGCCCACCAGGGCCGAGCGCATCCCCTCTCCGATATAGACCCAGAAGGGGATCACGCCCGCCAGGAGGATGGAGAGGGCGGAGATTTTGGGATTCTTCACAAATCCCGTGGACCAGAGCACTTCATGGACGGCCACCATGGAAAGGGCCGAGATCATGATGGGCAGGAAGATGGGCGGCAGCAGGAAGAAGATCACAAAGATCAGCGGGATGCAGACCACCGCCACCAGAATACGTTTTCCCATGGGACTCAAACGCCTCCAAACCGGCGGGAGCGGCCCTGATAGGCCGCCAGCGCCTGATGCAGCTCTTCCTTGGTAAAGTCAGGCCAGAGCACATCGGTAAAATAGAATTCGGCATAGGCCGACTGCCACAGCAGAAAATTGGAGATCCGGATCTCGCCGCTGGGCCGGATGACCAGATCGGGGTCGGGCACGCCGGCGGAAAAAAGGTAGGCGCCCAGCTCCGCCTCGGTGAGGGCGTCCGGGTCCCGGCCGCTCCGGACGCAGTCGGCGGCGAAGGCCTTCGCCGCCCGCAGCAGCTCGTCCCGGCCGCCGTAGTTGAGGCAGACGTTCACCTGGCAGCCCTCGTAATGGGTGGAGATCTCCTCCGTCCGCCGGCACAGCTCCCGCAGCTCCGGGGTCAGAGGGGTGAGATCACCGAAAAAGCGCATCTTCACCCGGTCCCGCTCCATGCGGCCGATGGCCTCCAGCAGGTACTTCTTCAAAAGGCCCATGATGGCGGAGACCTCCTCCGCCGGGCGCTTCCAATTCTCTGTGGAAAAGGCGTACACCGTCAGGTATTCCAGACCGATGTCCTTGCAATAGGTGGCAATGGTGCGGAAGTTCTCCGCCCCGGCGGCATGGCCCGCCGTGCGGGGCAGCCCCCGCCGTTTGGCCCAGCGGCCGTTGCCGTCCATGATGATGGCCACATGCCGGGGCAGGTGGTCGAAGTCCACCTCCGCCCCCTGGGGCCTGCGTTTCAAAAAGGCCATGTGAGCCTCCTAAATCCGTTACTCGTGCCGACTCCCCGCCCCGGTAACGGGACGGGGAGTCGGTCATACTGTGCCGCGCACAGACTATGGTGATGGGGACGGCGTCACACCGCCATGAGCTCCTTTTCCTTCTTGGCCGCCAGCTCGTCCAGCTCCTTGCAGCGCTTGTCGGTCATGTCCTGGAGCTCCTTCTCGTACTCCTTGCAGTCGTCCTCGGTGATCTCCGACTTCTTCTGCTTGGCCTTGAGCTTGTCCATGGCGTCCCGGCGGATGTTGCGGATGGCCACCTTGCCGTTCTCAGCGTACTTTTTCACCTGCTTGGTAAGCTCCTTGCGGCGCTCCTCGGTGAGCTGGGGGAAGGCCAGCCGGATGGAGGTGCCGTCGTTCTGGGGGTTGATGCCCAGGTCGGAGACCTGGATGGCCTTCTCGATGGCCTTGAGGATGGAGCCGTCCCAGGGCTTGATGAGCAGCGTGCGGGGGTCGGGGGAAGAGATGGCGGCCACCTGGTTGATGGGGGTGGCGCTGCCGTAGTAGTCCACGGTGATCTTGTCCAGCACGGCGGCGTTGGCCCGGCCGGCCCGGACACCGGCGAAGTCGGAGACCACCACGTCCACCGTCTTCTGCATCTTCACGTCGTACTCCTTCAGGATCTCGTTCATTTCACTTCTCCTCCTTGACAATGGTGCCGATCTTCTCGCCCATGACCACCCGGTAGATATTTTCCGGGTCCTTGAGGGCGAAGAGGATGACGGGGATCTTGTTATCCATGGAGAGGGATGTGGCGGTGGTGTCCATCACCTCCAGGTGCTGGGCCAGCACGTCGTCGTAGCTGATGCTGTCGTACTTCACCGCCGTGGGGTCCTTCCTGGGGTCTGCGCTGTACACGCCGTCGATGTTCTTGGCCAGCAGGATGGCGTCGGCGTCGATCTCCGCCGCCCGCAGCACCGCGGCGGTGTCGGTGGAGAAAAAGGGGTTGCCGGTGCCGCAGCCGAAGATGACCACCCGGCCCTTTTCCATGTGGCGGATGGCCTTGGAGCGGATATAGGGCTCGGCCACGGCCCGCATCTCGATGGCGGTCTGGACCCGGACGTCCACGCCCTTCTGCTCCAGCACGTCGGCGATGGCCAGGGCGTTGATGGCGGTGGCCAGCATGCCCATGTGGTCGGCCCGGGTGCGCTCCATCCGGTCGCCGCCGTCCTTCAGGCCCCGCCAGAAGTTGCCGCCGCCCACCACAATGCCCACCTGGACACCGGTCTCCGTGCATTTTTTGATGACGTCGCAGACCTGGCCGATCACGTCAAAATCCAGCCCCCGGCTGGCATCCCCGGCCAGAGCTTCGCCGCTGACCTTCAAGAGCACCCGCTTGTACTGCGGTTCAGGCATAGAAATATCCCCTTCCGTATCCATTTGTTTCAAAACCGCGGCCAGGACGGGTCCCTCCCTCCGGCGCGGAACGGCAGCACTGGACGCCCCGCGCTTCTAAGGGGACGTCAGTTCAGTAAACTCTATTTTAATATAACTTTTCCCTTTTGCATAGGGGGCAGTCCAGTTTTTTTACAAATTGTTCTTACCCCGCTGTACCCGCACTTGCGCCCCCGGCCTCCGGGTATTATAATAGGAGTGCGAAGACCCGCTGCACACAGGAAAGGAGGCAGTTTTTATGTTGATCGGCATCCCCATGGAAGTAAAGCCCCAGGAATTCCGCGTGGCCCTTACCCCCGCCGGCGCCGACGCCTTGGTCCGCTCCGGCCACCAGGTGGTGGTCCAGAGCAGCGCCGGACTGGGCAGCGGCTTCTCCGATGAGGAGTATGAAGCCGCCGGCGCCCGAGTCTGCGACGATCACGAGGAGATCTTCCGCATTTCGGACATGATCGTCAAGGTCAAAGAGCCTCTGGAGAGTGAATTCCCCCTCCTCCGGCCCGGTCAGATCCTCTTCACCTACCTCCACCTCGCCCCCGACCGGAGGCTGACCCAGGCCATGCTGGAGCGGCGGGTAACAGGCATCGCCTATGAGACCGTCCAGCTTTCCGACGGCTTCCTCCCCCTGCTGGCCCCCATGAGCGAGGTGGCCGGCCGCATGGCCATCCAGGCGGGCGCCCGGCTGCTGGAGCAGACCCACGGCGGCCGGGGCGTGCTGCTGGGGGGCGTCCCCGGCGTGGAGAGCGCCCATGTGGCCGTCATCGGCGGCGGCAATGTGGGCACCAACGCGGTGAAGATGGCCGTGGGCCTGGGCGCTCAGGTGACGGTGGTGGATGTGTCCATCGAGCGGCTCACCTACCTGGACGACCTCTTCCAGGGCCGAGTGGTCACCCTGGCCTCCAACCCCTATAACATCGCCAAAACCGTCCAGTGGGCCGACCTGGTAGTGGGGGCCGTCCTCATCCCCGGCGCCATCGCCCCCCGCCTCATCACCGAGGGCATGGTCTGCCAGATGCGCCCCGGCTCGGTCATCATCGACGTGGCGGTGGACCAGGGCGGCATCGTGGAGACCATCGACCACACCACCACCCACGAAAATCCCACCTACGTCAAGCACGGGGTCGTCCACTACGCCGTGAGCAACATGCCCGGCGCCGTCCCCCGCACCTCCACCTTCGCCCTCACCAACGCCACCCTGCCCTATATCCGGGCCATCGCCGACCACGGCGCCGAGGAGGCCATGCGGCTGGACCCCGCCCTCCGGAAGGGCTTGAACACCTACCTGGGCAAGCTCACCCTGGCCTCCGTGGGCGAGATCCAGGGCATCCCCTTCACCCCCTCCGAGGAGCTCTTCTAATACGCTTTTCGCCCTCCGTTCTTCCCACCGGCGTCCCGGGGCAGTCCGCGTGCCCCGGGACGTCTCCCTCTGCCGGGAAAGCCTTTCAGGGCAGGGTCCGCGCAAGCCCTGACGGAGCGGAGCCCCTCGCGCAGGCGGTCAGCCGTCTGTAACCGAAGAAGCCATACACGGGTCCGAATCCCTCTGTTCGGACCGTGTATGGCTTTCTGTCTTTGTTCTGCCGCCGAACGGCTCCGCGCGTGCCGGCCGCATACAGGCGAAAGGAAACTCCGCTTCCGCCGGCACGCCCCGAGGTCCTTGCTCAGAATCCCCGGCTCCACTCCGGGCGCATACCCTCACCGCTCTCCAATACCCGGTCCAGCCGGGCCAGGAAATGGGCCCGGTCCTCCGGCAGGCTCCCCTTCAGGGGGACATAGTTGGAGGCGTGGTCGCAGGTGAAGTGGAGGGGATCGACGTCCAGCTTCTCCAGGAGGAGCCGGATCTCTTGGAGGCTCTCCGTGGGGGTGATGGGCGTAAACCGCCCCGCCCGCCAGTCGTCGTAGAGCTCGGTGCCGGGGTAGAGGGTCAGGGTGAGGGCGGAGAGGTGGCGGGGCTTCATCTCGTTCATCATGGCGGCGGTCTCCAGGATGTGCTCCCGGCTGCCCTCCCGTCCCCCCAGGCCCAGCAGGATCATGACCCACAGGTCTATGCCCGCCTCCCGGAGCCGGACGCCGGCCTCCAGCATCTCCTGGGCGTCCACGCCCTTCTTCACCTTCCGGAGGAGGGCGCCGCTCCCCGTCTCCACCCCCAGGTAGGCCCGGGCCAGGCCGTGCTCCCGCAGCAGCTTCAGCTCCTCCGGGGTCTTGGTAAGGGTGCTCCGGGGCCCGGCGTAAATGGTCACCTTCTCCAGAGAGGGGAAGGCGGCGTAGAGGGCGTCCAGGATGGTGACGAGGTCGTTGGTGCGCATGACGATGGCGTCCCCGTCGCAGAGAAAGACCCGGCGCACATCCCCGTAGTAGGCCTTGGCCATGCGGATGTCCTCCAGGATGTCCGCCATGGGCCGGACGCGGAACTTCTTGTCCCGGTACATATTACAAAAGGTGCAGGTGTTGTTGGAGCAGCCCACCGTGGCCTGGAGCAGGTAGCTCTTCCACTCTCCGGGCGGCCGGTAGATGTCGCCTTCGTATCTCACAGATCATTCCTCCGTCAATGCCTTCATGGCCTGGTACAGGGCCTCCATCTCCTCGTCGGTGCCCACGGTGATGCGCAGGTAGTCGGAGATCCTGGGCTGGTCGAACCAGCGCACCAGGATGCCCCGCTGCCGCAGGCCGTCCAGGAGGGCTTTTGCGGCCACCCTCGGATGGTGGACGAAGAGGAAGTTGGCCTTGGAGTCGGTGACGGCAAAGCCCAGGGCCCGCAGCCGCTCCGCCGCCCGGTCCCGGGTGGCGGTCACCTTGGCCGTCTGCGCCTCAAAATAGGCGGCGTCCTCCATGGCGGCGGCGGCGGCGGCCTGCGCCGCCCGGTCCACGGTGTAGGAGTTGATGGAGTCCCGGACGCACCGGAGGGCGGCCATCAGGTGGGGGTGGCCCAGGGCGTAGCCCACCCGCAGCCCGGCCAGGCCGTGGCCCTTGGAGAGGGTGCGCACCACCACCAGGTTCTCATACCGGTCCACCAGGGCGTCGGCGGATACTCCGCCGAAGTCGATGTACGCCTCGTCCACCAGCACCACCGCCTGGGGGTTGGCCTCCAGGATGCGGATGAGGTCCGCCCGGTCCACCGCCCGGCCGGTGGGGGCGTTGGGATTTGCCACCACCACGCCGCCGGCGTCCCCGGCGCAGAAGGGGTCCACCGGCAGGGAGAAATCCCCGGCGAGGGGGATGAGCCGGGGCGTGAGGCCGAAGTATTCGGCGTAGACGGCGTAAAAGGTGTAGGTGATGTCGGCAAAGAGGACGGGCCGGTCCGGGTCAAAGAAGGCCTGGAAGCAGAAGGCCAGCACCTCGTCGGAGCCGTTGCCGGGAAAGACCTGCTCCGGGGAGAGGCCGTGGGCGGCGGCGATGGCGGCGCGGAGCTGGGTACACTCCGGGTCGGGGTAGAGGCGCAGCCGGTCGTCCGCCGCCTGCCGCAGGGCCTCCAGGGCCTTTGGCGAGGGGGGATAGGGGTTCTCGTTGGTGTTGAGCTTGATAAAGACCCGGTCCTTGGGCTGCTCCCCCGGCACATAGGGGACCATGTCCCGGATCCGGGCGCTCCAGTATTTTTTCACGGCCGCTCCTCCTCCCGCAGGATCTTCTTGATGTTCTTCTCCGCCTTGCTCCGGGGCAGCATGACCTCGTGGCCGCAGCCCTGGCAGCGGAGCCGGAAGTCCATCCCCACCCGCAGCACCAGCCACTCCTTGCTGCCGCAGGGATGGGGCTTTTTCATCTCCAAAATGTCGCCCAGACGCACATCCATGGTGGGCGCCTCCTTCCCGCAGATCACAGTTAATTATTTCATTATAGGTTCCCCGGCTCCTCCTGTCAATTCCGGCTTTCCCGGCGCATATAGTGACGTATCCGCAAAAAACGGGACCACAGAAAGGAATGATCGGGATGCTCAGCCGCTTTCTTCCCGAGGGCAGACGCCTGGAGACCCCGGAGAACCGGGCCGCCTGTTCCTCCCTGTCCGGATTGCTCGCCGCCCGGGACCGGGGCCAGATCCTGGAGGGCATGGCCCTCTCCTGCTCCCCGGAGCACGACCTCACCGTGGCTCTGGGGCCCTTCCTGGGGGTCATCCCCCGGCCGGAGACCGCCGTGGGGGTGGCCGAGGGCGCCGTCCGGGACATCGCCATCCTCTCCCGGGTGGGCAAGCCGGTGTGCTTCCTGGTGGAGGGGGTCACGGAGGGTCCGGAAGGGCCCCGGCTCCTCCTCTCCCGCCGCCGGGCCCAGGTGCTGGCCCGGGAGGCCCTCATGGACCGGCTGCGCCCCGGCATGGTCCTCCCCTGCACCGTCACCCATCTGGAACCCTTCGGCGCCTTCGTGGACATGGGCTGCGGCCTGGTGTCCATGATCGGCATTGAGCACCTCTCGGTCTCCCGCATCCCCCACCCCTCCTGCCGCTTTACCGTGGGCCAGGAGATCTTCGCCGCCGTGCTGGACACCGACCCGGCGCTGGGCCGGGTGCGGCTCACCCACCGGGAGCTGCTGGGCACCTGGGAGGAGAACGCCCGGCGGCTGACCCCCGGCATGACGGTGGCGGGCTGGGTCCGGGGCATCAAGGACTACGGCGCCTTCGTGGAGCTCTTCCCCAACCTGTCCGGCCTGGCCGAGCCCCGGGCCGACCTCCAGGAGGGGGACCGGGTGTCCGTCTTTCTCAAGGCCATCCTCCCCGAGCGCATGAAGATCAAGCTCCTCGTCATCGACCGCCTGCCCCCGGAGCCCGCCCCGCCGCCCATTACCTACTTCATCACCGACGGGCGGCTGGGCCACTGGCGCTACGCCCCGGAGGGCTGCCGCCGGCCGGGCCTGGAGACGGATTTTCTGTGAACCCTTTACGCCGGCTCGAACACATGTTAGAATGGAGGGGAGCGATCCCCTCCATTCTCTTTTCTTTGGGAGGTGTCTGGCATGTCATACCGGCCTCTGGCGGACGAGATCCGCCCCACCAGCCTGGACGAGGTGGTGGGACAGCGGCACATTCTGGGCCCCGACGGGCTGCTGCGGCGCATCATCGAGAGCGGGAACATCCCCAACCTGGTCTTTTACGGCCCCTCGGGCACCGGCAAGACCACCGTGGCCAACCTCATCGCCGCCCGGACCAACCGGACCCTGCGGCGGATCAACGCCACCACCGGCTCCCTCTCCGACGTGAAGGACGTGCTCTCCGACGTGGGCACCATGCTGGCCCCCAACGGCATCCTCCTCTATCTGGACGAGATCCAGTACTTCAACAAAAAGCAGCAGCAGTCCCTGCTGGAGGTCATCGAAAAGGGGGACGTCACCTTCATC
>DXDV01000079.1 GCA_019115345.1 Candidatus Intestinimonas stercorigallinarum
AGGGCGAGAAGGTGGCCATCATCGGGCCCTCCGGCTCGGGCAAGTCCACCTTCCTCCGGTGCCTCAATATGCTGGAGACCCCCACCGCCGGCACCATCACCTTCAACGGCACCGCCGTCACCGACTCCAAGGCCGACATCGACGCCATCCGCCGCCAGATGGGCATGGTCTTCCAGCACTTCAACCTCTTTCCCAATATGACCATCCGCCGCAACATCACCCTCTCCCCGGTGCTCACCAAGCGCATGAGCCAGGCGGAGGCGGACGAGACGGCCCTGGCCCTTCTGCGGCGGGTGGGGCTGGAGGACAAGGCGGAGGCCTATCCCGCCCAGCTTTCCGGCGGCCAGAAGCAGCGCATCGCCATCGTCCGGGCCCTGGCCATGAAGCCTCAGGTCATGCTCTTTGACGAGCCCACCTCCGCCCTGGACCCCGAGATGGTGGGCGAGGTGCTGGAGGTCATGCGGGATCTGGCCAAGGAGGGCATGACCATGGTGGTGGTCACCCACGAGATGGGCTTTGCCCGGGAGGTGGGCAGCCGGGTCCTCTTCATGGACGGCGGCCACATCCTGGAGCAGAACGAGCCCCACGCCTTCTTCGCCAACCCCAAGGAGCCCCGGACCATCGAATTTCTCTCCAAGGTCCTGTAAAAAAGCAAAAAGAAGCGGACGCCCACCGGCGTCCGCTTTTTTGCGCTGAAGCGCCCACTTGAAAAACCGCCCTGAAACGGGTAAGATTAGGGTGAGAATGAAAAAAGCGAGGTCCGAGCCATGATCTTCGATACCCATGCCCACTACTATGACGGCGCCTTCGACGCCGACCGGGAGGCTCTCCTCTCGGCTCTGCCGGAGCGGGGGGTGGCCCTGGTGGTCTGTCCCGGCTGCGACCTGGAGAGCTCCCGGGCCTGCCTGGACCTGGCGGAGGGCTACGGCTACATCTACGCCGCCGTGGGCTTCCACCCGGAGAACCTGGAGGGGGTCTCCCTGGGCGATCTGGACCGGCTCCGCCCCCTGGCCGCCCACCCCAAGGTGAAGGCCATCGGGGAGGTCGGCCTGGACTACTACTGGGTCAAGACCCCGGAGGACCGGGCCTTCTCCCGGGACTGCTTCGACGCCCAGCTCTCCCTGGCCGAGGAGCTGGACCTGCCCGTCATCGTCCACGACCGGGACGCCCACAGGGACTGCCTGGACATCGTGAAGGCCCACCCCAACGCTCGGGGGGTCTTTCACTGCTGCGCCCTGAGCGCCGAGGACGCCAAGGTGGTCCTGGACCGGGGGTGGATGCTCTCCTTTACCGGCAACATCACCTTCCCCAACGCCAAGCGGGCGCCGGAGGTGGTGCGCTGCGCCCCCATGGACCGCATCCTGCTGGAGACCGACGCCCCCTACATGGCCCCCGTCCCCCACCGGGGGGAGCGGTGCGACTCCACCCTCATCCCCATCACCGCCGCCGCCGTCGCCCGGCTCAAGGGCCTCACGGTGGAGGAGGTGCTGTCCATCACCCTGGAAAACGGAAAACGGCTGTTCGGCATCGACTGAGGAGGTAACGGCTATGGAGACCATCAGCTACGAGTATGAGGGAGCGCTTTATGTCAACCTGACCAACCGCTGCGACTGCGCCTGCGTGTTCTGCCTGCGGCAGAACGGCCATAAGGGGTCCATCTACGCCGATGACCTGTGGCTGGACCACGAGCCCACCCGGGAGGAGGCCCTGCGGGACCTGCTGGGCCGGGACCTGGCCGGCTACCGGGAGCTGGTGTTCTGCGGCTTCGGAGAGCCCACCTTCCGGCTGGACGACATCCTGTGGCTGGTGGACGAGCTCAAGCGGATGGCGCCCGGCCTGCCGCCGGTGCGCATCAACACCAACGGCCACGCCAATCTTCTCCACGGGCGGAACGTGTGTCCCGACCTCCAGGGCCGTATCGACGTGCTGTCCATCTCCCTCAACGGCTCCACCCCGGAGGAGTACCTGGCCGTCACCCGGCCCCGGGACGGCATTCTGGCCTGGGAGGCCATGCTGGAGTTCACCCGGGAGGCGGTGCGGTACGTGCCCACGGTGATGATGACCGTGGTGGACAAGGACAAGTCCCCGGAGGAGCTGGAGCGCTGCCGGGTCCTCTGCGAGAGCCTGGGGGCCCAGCTCCGGGTCCGGGCCTATATCCCGGACTAGGCCCTGTCGGAACAGGGCCGTCACGCCCCACCGGCGGGCCGGACCCCGCCCCGCGCAAAAAGCTCCTCCGTATGACGGCCGTCATACGGAGGAGCTTGTGTTTTGCCGATAGCCGCCGGGGCTTCCCCTCTCCGCCCGCTCACTCCCGCTGCTTGAGGAGCTGCTGCTTGATGTCCCAGAGCTTCTGGGAGAGGTCCACGTAGTAGGTGTGGGGGTTTTCGAAGCGCTTGACCTCGTCCCACAAGGTGTCGATCTGCCCGGCGCACCAGGCGCGCATCTCCTCGATGGAGGGCTTCCGGTACACCAGCTCGCCCCCCCGGAAGATGGGGACCAGCAGCTCCCGGACGGTGAAGCCGGTGATGGTCTTGCGCTTCCAGGTGGCCTCCGGGTCGAAGAGCTCCAGGGGCTCATTGGGGTCGATGGTCTCGTCGTGGACGCAGATGAGGTCGGCGATGGCCTTCCCCGTGTCGTTTTCAAAGAGGCGGTAGACCTTTTTGAAATGGGGATTGGTGATCTTGGCGGGGTTCTCGCTGATCTTGATCTTGGGCAGGATGGCGCCGTCTGGGCCCTCCACGGCGGAGAGCTTGTAGACGCCGCCGAACACCGGCTCCGACTTGGAGGTGATGAGCCGCTCGCCCACGCCGAAGGAGTCGATGCAGGCCCCCTGCTGGAGGAGGTCCCGGATGATATACTCGTCCAGGGAGTTGGAGGCCACGATCTTGCACTCGGTAAGGCCCGCCTCGTCCAGCATCTTCCGGGCCTTCCGGGAGAGGTAGGTGAGGTCGCCGGAGTCCAGCCGGATGGCGCAGCTGGTGATGCCCTGGGGCAGCAGGACCTCCTTGAAGGCCCGGATGGCGTTGGGGACGCCCGACTTGAGGACGTTGTAGGTGTCCACCAGCAGGGTGGCGGAGTGGGGGTAGAGCGCACAGTAGGTCTTGAAGGCGGTGTACTCGTCGGGGAACATCTGCACCCAGGAGTGGGCCATGGTACCGCCGGCGGGGGAGCCGTACACCCGGTCGGCCAGGGTGCAGGCGGTGCCGGCGCAGCCGGCGATGTAGGAGGCCCGGGCGCCCAGCACG
>DXDV01000080.1 GCA_019115345.1 Candidatus Intestinimonas stercorigallinarum
GCAGGCTGCTGGACGCGCCCTGCAGGTACATCTCCTCGGTGTCCTCGCCGCAGGGCTCGACAAAGATGGGGTGGCGGTCCTTGCCGGCAAAGCGGACCACCTTGTCCTCGATGGAGGGGCAGTACCTCGGCCCCACCCCCTCGATGACCCCGGAGAAGAGGGGGGAGCGGTGGAGGTTTTTGCGGATGACGTCGTGGGTGGCCGCATTGGTGTAGGTGAGGTAGCACACCGCCCGGTTCTCCGGCGGTGTTTTGGTTTCGAAGGAAAAGGGGACCACCGTCTCGTCGCCGCTCTGGAGCTCCATTTTGGAAAAGTCCACGCTGCGGCGGTTGACCCGGGGGGGCGTCCCCGTCTTAAAGCGGCGGAGGGTCACCCCCAGCCCCCGGAGGCTATCGGTGAGGGCCAGGGCGGCGGAAAGGCCGTCGGGCCCCGAGTCCCGGGTGACCTCTCCCACGATGGTGCGCCCCCCCAGATGGGTGCCGGTGCACACCACGGCGGCCTTCACCCGGTAGATGGCGCCGGTGGCGGTCTTGACGCCGGACACCGCGCCTTTTTCATCGGTGAGGACGGCCACCACCTCGGCCTGCTTGACCCACAGGTTTTCCTGAAGCTCCAAGGTGTGCTTCATGAGCTTCTGGTACTCCCGGCGGTCGGCCTGGGCCCGGAGGGACCACACGGCGGGCCCCTTGCCCTTGTTGAGGACCCGGTACTGGATGCAGGCCCGGTCGGCGGCTCTGGCCATCTCGCCCCCCAGGGCGTCCAGCTCCCGGACCAGGTGGCCCTTGCCGGTGCCGCCGATGGCCGGATTGCAGGGCATGTTGCCCACCGCGTCCAGATTCACCGTGAAGCACAGGGTCCGCAGGCCCAGCCGGGCGGCGGCCAGGGCCGCCTCGATGCCCGCGTGACCGGCGCCGATGACCGCGATGTCATATTCTCCCGCGAAATAGTCCATGGATGGGTCGGAGCTCCTTTGTGTGGGGATTGGGCCTGCGGCCTCAGAATGCGGACAGGGGAAGGCGGAGGTGTGTAGGGGCGGCCACAGGCCGCCCCGGCGAAAGATGACGGAAACCAGGCGCGGCGCCCTCAGTCGTGCTCGATATAGTAGGGCTTCATGAGGCTGGGCTGCTCGGTGGAGTCCTTCACCGCCCCGCTCTTCATGGGCATCACGGACCGTCCGCCCCGGGGTCCGTGGCCCCGGTCGTGGCGGCGCTTGGACTGGGCCTTGGGGACGGGGGCCGCCTTGGCCGGCTGGGCCTCCCGGACCTTCCGCTCGGCCTGGCTCTGGGGGGCGGCGCTCTCCCCGCCCTTCTTTTTCTTCTTCCGGCGGCGGGAGCGGCTCTCCCCCTCCTCCTGACGGACCGGCTCCGGCTTCACCGCCGGCTTCCGGGGGGCCAGCAGCCGGGCGGTGGCGTCCATGATGCGGTCGGAGGACAGGGGGTCGGGCCGGTAGAAGTCGTAGGTCTCCCCGGCGCTGCCGCCGGCGCTCCGCTCGGGCAGCACCGCGTCCAGCACGCTGGGGCCCTCCGCCTTCTTCCAGCGGGGCTCCCGCTTCTTTTTGCCCTCCTGAGGGGCGGGGGCGGCGGCCTGGGCCGCCTTCTGCCGCTTTTTCTCTTCGGCGGCGGCCTTGTTGGCGGCGTCCCGGGCACGGCGGCGCTCCTTGGCGGCGGCGCGGGCCTCGGCGTCCTCGGCGTTCACCGCGCGGCCCTTGGCGTCCCTGGCCACCTCAAAGACCTCCATGGGCCAGGGGTGGCCCCCCAGCACCGGGATGGACCGGCCGATGAGCTTTTCGATGCCCCGCAGGTACTCCTGCTCGGCAAAGTCGCAGAAGGAGACGGCGGTGCCGCCGTGGCCCGCCCGGCCGGTGCGGCCGATGCGGTGGACGTAGGTCTCGGGCACCTCGGGCAGGTTGTAGTTAAAGACGTGGGAGAGCTCCTCGATGTCGATGCCCCGGGCGGCGATGTCGGTGGCCACCAGGCAGCGCAGCCGCCCCGCCTTGAAGTCGGAGAGGGCCTGCTGCCGGGCGGTCTGGGACTTGTTGCCGTGGATGGCGGCGGCGGAGATGCCCGCCTTTTGAAGGTCCCCGGCCACCTTGTTGGCCCCGTGCTTGGTGCGGGTAAAGACCAGGGCGTTCTTCACCCCCAGGGCGTCCACCAGGTGGGCCAGGAGCTTGGACTTGTTGCCCTTGTCCACAAAGCACACCTTCTGCTCGATGACCTCCACCGGGGAGGACACCGGGTCCACCGCCACCTTGGCGGGGTCGTGGAGGAGGGCGATCACCAGCTCCATGACCTCGGGGGGCATGGTGGCGGAGAAGAAGAGGGTCTGCTTCTTCTCCGGGAGGAGCTTGAGGACCCGGCGGACGTCGTGGATGAAGCCCATGTCCAGCATGCGGTCGGCCTCGTCCAGGACGAAGATCTCCACCCGGCTCAGGTCCAGGAGGCCCTGGCCCTGGAGGTCCAGCAGCCGGCCGGGGGTGGCCACCAGGATGTCCACCCCCTTTTTCAGCTTCTCCACCTGGGGCTGCTGCCCCACGCCGCCGAAGATGACGGCGGAGCGCAGGGGC
>DXDV01000081.1 GCA_019115345.1 Candidatus Intestinimonas stercorigallinarum
CCGCTCCTCCGCCGAGTACCTGGGGGACCGCCAGATGGGCACCCTCAGCGACATGGTGAGCCAGTTCGAGTACTCCAACGACTCCACCCAGATCAACTACCAGGGCCGGCCCGTCCGGGTGGCCCCCATCGCCTACGCCGACCTCATCAAGTGGTTCACCAACCGGGGCGACGGCCTGCCCGCCTACGTGCTGGTGGACATGGTGAGCCAGGAGGCCCAGGTGGTCCGGCTCCCCGAGGGGCAGGGCATGAAGTACTCCTTCTCCGAGCCCCTGGGCCGCAACATCCTCCGCCACCTGCGCTTCCGCTACCCCACCTACCTCTTCGACACCCCCCAGTTCGAGATCGACGAGGAGGGCACCCCCTACTGGATCGCCCCCCGGGTGGTCAAGACCATCGGGCTCTTCGGCGGCACCGACATCCAGGGGGCCGTGCTGTGCAACGCCATCACCGGCGAGTGCCAGTACTATGACATTGCCGAAGTACCCACCTGGGTGGACAACGTCTACACCCCCGACCTCATCATGGAGCAGTACGACTACCACGGCACCCTCGTCAACGGCTTCCTCAACTCCATCCTGGGCCAGCGGGACGTGACGGTGACCACCGAGGGCTACAACTATATCGCCCTCAACGACGACGTGTACGTCTACACCGGCGTCACCTCCGCCAACGCCGACCAGTCCAACCTGGGCTTCCTCCTCTCCAACCAGCGCACCAAGGAGACCAAGTTCTACGACGCCCCCGGCGCCACCGAGTACGCCGCCATGAGCTCCGCCGAGGGCGAGGTCCAGGACCTGGGCTACACCGCCACCTTCCCCCTCCTCCTCAACATCGCCGGGGAGCCCACCTACTTCATCCCCCTCAAGGACGCCACCAATCTGGTCAAGAGCTACGCCATGGTCAACGTGGCCCAGTACCAGCTGGTGGCCGTGGCCGGTTCCGTGTCCCAGTGCGAGCAGGTCTACGTGGAGCTGCTCTCCCAGCGGGGCATCGTGGATGAGGCCGTCCGGGAGGAGACCCAGGTCTCCGGCGTGGTGGAGGACCTCCGGTCCGCCGTGATGGAGGGGAGCACCTACTTCTTCATCCGCCTGGAGGGCGACCAGGTCTACTACGCCGTCTCCGCCGCCGAGAATCCGGTGGCGGTGCTGCTGGACCTGGGAGACCGGGTGACCATCGACCACGCCGTCCAGACAGAGGGGGAGCCCTCCTCCATCCTCACCGGCTACACCCTCACCATCGACGGCAAGGCCGCCCCCGACGAGCCCATCGTCACCCCCGAGCCGGAGCAGACCCCCGAGGAGACTCCGGCGGAACCCACCCCCGACGGCAGCATCACCGTGCCCATCCTGGGCTGAGCTCCCCCGCAACAGCGTTTTCCCGACAGTCTGAGCGCCGCTCCTCTGAGGAGGAGCGGCGCTCTGTTTGCCGCAAAAGCCGAAGCGGGCTTTTTCAATAGCCCGGGTTTTTATGGCCGTCACAGCCCGCCTGGGCCTGGGTCCACCCCCGCAGCAGCCGGAAGACCTCCGGGGAGAGGAGGAGCAGCGCCGTCAGGTTGGGCAGGGCCATCATGCCGTTGCAGATGTCGGCCACCTGCCACACCGCCCCCACGTCGCTGACGCTCCCCACCACCACGATGAGGAGGAAAACCAGCCGGTAGAGCCCCGTCCACCGGCGGCTCCCGGTGAGGAAGCTGAGGCTCCGCTCCCCGTAATAGCTCCACCCCAGCAGCGAAGAGAAGGCGAAGAGGAGGAGGCACACCGCCACGAAGGGTCCGCCCCAGGGCCCCAGCACCGTGGAGAAGGCGGCGGCAGACAGGGCGGCCCCCGTCATGCCGCCCGTCCCGCCCCCCGCCAGGGCGGCCTGGGGGTCGTAGACGCCGGAGGTGAGGATGGCCAGGGCGGTGACGGTACACACCAGCCCCGTGGCCACAAAGACCTCAAACATGCCCCACATGCCCTCCTCCGCCGGCTCGGCCACGTCGGCGGCGGCGTGGGCCATGGCGGAGGAGCCCAGCCCCGCCTCGTTGGTAAAGACCCCCCGGGCTATTCCGTAGCGCATGGCCGCCGCCATGGAGTAGCCCAGCCCCCCGCCGGCGGCGGCTTGGGGGGCGAAGGCTCCGGCCAGGATGGCGGAGAGGGCCTCCGGCAGGGCATGGGCGTGGCGGAGGATCACCAGCCCTCCCCCCGCCAGAAAAAGGAAGGCCATGGCGGGCACCAGCCGCTCGCTGACCCGCCCGATGCGGCCGATGCCGCCCAGGATCACCGCTCCGGTGAGGAGGGCGGTGACCACCCCCACCGCCAGCCGGTCCCAGCCGAAGGCGTGCTCCAGGGCGGCGGCGATGGAGTTGGCCTGGACCAGATCTCCCCCGCCGATGGAGGCCGCCACACAGAAGAGGGAAAAGCCCAGGGCCAGAGGGCGCAGGCCCAGTCCCAGGGTCATATACTCCATGGGGCCTCCCTCCCAGCCCCCCGCCGGGCTGCGGCGGCGGTAGCGGACGGCCAGGGTCTTTTCCACGCAGCCCGTCATCATGCCCAGGAAGGCCGACACCCACATCCAGAAAACGGCTCCGGGGCCGCCGCAGAAGATGGCGGTGGCCACCCCGGCGATGCTGCCGGTGCCGATGGTGGAGGCCAGGGCGGTGGAGAGGGCCTGGAGCTGGGTGAGACCCTCTCCCCTGCCCCGCCGCCTGTTCCCCAGGAGGGACCCCACCGTGGCCTTCAGCCAGAGCCGCCAGCCGAAGAGCTGAAAAAAGCCGGTGCGGACGGAGCACCACAGCCCCAGGAGCAGAAAGCCGCCCAGCAGCCACGGGTCCCAGATCCAGTCCCCCAATCGCTCCAAAAACGCCATGCGCCCGCCCCCCTTTTTCCCAGGGGTATGCGCCGGCAACGGGAAACATGCCCGCCCCTTTCTCATTTCTTATGATCTTTTTCAGAAAGATATCATCGTTTCCCTATGGTCCTCTTTCCATTCCTGTGGTAGCATATGGAGAGAGGGACCGCAGCCCCCCCTTCGGCGCGGGCGCCCCCAAGAGACAAGGAGCGCATCACCATGAAAAAGCACACCCGGACCCTCCCCCTTCTGCTCACTTTGTTCCTCCTCATCCTGGGGACCGCGTTTCTCTGGCGGACCGGCTTCTTCCAGGCCGCAACCTCCCTGGAGGGCCTCCAGGCCTATATCCAGACCTTCTCCCCCTATACCCACCTGGTGTTCTTTCTCCTCCAGCTGGTCTCCGTGGTCCTGGCCCCCATCCCCAGCAACGTCACCGCCATGGCCGGCGCCCTCCTCTTCGGCATCTGGCCCGCCTTCCTCCTGACCTGGGCGGCGGTGGCGCTGGGCTCCGCCCTGGTCTTTCTGCTGGCCCGGCGGCTGGGGCGCCCCTTTGCCGACCGCTTTGTCAGCCAAAAGCTCTCCGCCCGCTATCTGGAGCTCATCCACCGGAAGCGGGACGTCTTTCTGACCATGGCCTTCCTCTTCCCCTTCTTCCCCGACGACATCCTCTGCATCCTTGCCGGTCTCACCGACATCCCCTTCCCCCGCTTCCTGGTCATCGTGGCCCTCTTCCGCCCCTGGGGCCTGCTGGTGGCCTGCGCCGTGGGCGGCTCGATGGTGGACATTCCCATCTGGGGCATGATCCTGCTGGGTCTGGCCGGTCTGGGACTTTTCCTGACGGCCATGAAATACGGCGACCGGGTGGAGGAGGCCCTTCTCCGCCGCCTGGGCCGGAAATAATGGTACAAGCAGACGGTCCCGGCGGTAATCCCGCCGGGACCGTCTGCTTGTCAGCGTTGGACGCCGGTCACTTCCAGCCGCAGCCGGGCAGCTCCATCTCCCGGCCGCAGCCCTCCCCGGAACCGGCCACGTTGGGCGGGAAGAACTCGTGGACGGGGAACTTGACCTGGCGGAAGAGCTCGCAGGGGTCCTCCTCGCCGCAGGAACCGCAGGGGCACTCCTTCTCCGGCATGCAGTAGTCGTAGACGGGCATGAGGAGCTGGGTCTCCCGCTCCAGGCGGATGATGGAGAACTGGCCCAGGGTGACGTAGACCCGCTTGCCTTCGCTGCCAAAGTTCAGATCGCTGCCGAAGCAGGAACAGACGCAGGGGGGGATCTCGGTGAGCTCGCAGTCGCAGGGACGGCACTCGCACACGTCCACCAGCTTCATGCCGAGGACGATGGGGTCCACCGCCTCCACCACAGCGGTGGGAAGCCCGCACTTGCGCGGCTCCTGGCCATCCAGCTCGCCAAAGCCGGCCTCGGAGCTGAAGGTCTTGGCGCCCCCTTCGCTGCCGAAGAGGATGACCCGCTTGTCAAAGACGCACAGGCCGCTGATCTCCACCGGCCGGGCGGCGCCCACGAAGGCGTCGGCGGTGACCCGGTAGAAGTAGCGGACGTCCACGGTGTAGAAGCCCCGGTTGAAGCCCACGGGCTCCACGTCGATGTAAACATGCAGCAGCTCGGCGCTGCCGGGCTTGATGCTCACCGCCCGGTCGATGGCGCACTGAGAGCTCTGGGTGGGGTACAGGCGGAGATCCTCGATACAGTCTTTGTCTTTGCAGCTGTCAAAGATCTTCTTGGTGTGTATGCACACGGCCTCCCGGATGCAGGCGCTCTCCTGCACGGGACCGGGCACGACCTTTTCAGGCATTGTGATACCTCCTAAAAATGGCGTTGGGCTAAGGCGGGCGGTGGAGTCCGCCTTCAACTCATTCTATGTCTCCGCCATGGTTTGGTGCCCGCCGCCGGAGCCCTCGCCGCGCAGCGTTCCCGCCGGCAAAGCCGGGATGGACTCGGTAAAAAAGCGGACCCACCGCGGAAAAATCCGCGGCGGGTCCGTCGTTTTTCTTTTTCGCGCCGGAAACAGCGGCGTCACGCCGCGGGGATGAAGGGCTCCTCGCTCTCCGGCGGCGGGCTCTCCTCCCCCGGCTGGGTCTCCTCCGGACCGGGCGACGCCTCCGGCGTCTGACTGGTCTCCGGCGGGGTCTCCTCCTGGGCGGAGTCGTTCACATTCTCCGGATAGGTGGACTCGTCAAAGGGGTTGAACCGGTCGTAGTCGGCGGGGTCGTCAAAGTCCTCCGGTCCCGGCCAGGTGGTATGATCGAAGGGGTCGATCTCCGGCTGCTGGGTGGGCTCGGTGGGCTGGGCGGTGGTGTGGATGGTGCAGTTGGCCGCCTCTCCCAGGGCCGTCAGATGCCCGGTGGTGAACTCGTTGTCCCGCACCGTCACGGCGGCGGCGGCCTCCGTCCGGGTGACATCCAGGATGCTCACCGTCCGGCGGCTCTCCTCGGGGCAGAACTCCCCGGCCAGGTGGTACATGCCGGTGGGGTTCCCGTCGGCGTCCAGGAAGGGGTCCTCCAGGCAGATCTCCACTTCCTTGTGGACCTCGCAGAAGGTGGTGGGCTCGTCTCCCTTGACAAAGGTCATGGAGATGATGCGCCCGCTCTCCCCCACCCGGGCGTCCTTCCGGCAGGCGTCGGTGGGCAGCAGGCCGCTGTCGGCGCAGACGTCCACGGTGACGGTCCCGGCGGAGGGGGTGGGGAAGCTCTTGTCCTCCAGGCCCTCGTGGATGGCGCTCATGACCTTCCGCCAGGTGTTGGCCGACTGCTGCTGGAGGGAGGAGCTCATCCGCTCAGGCTGGTCGTAGCCGCTCCAGACGGCGGCGGTGTAGTAGCTGCTGTAACCCACGAAGTAGAGGTCCCGGCGGGAGGTGGTGGTGCCCGTCTTGCCGGCGATGGTCATGCCGTCAAAGTTGGCGCTGGTGCCGGTGCCCGCCCGGATGACGTTGCGGAGCATGGTGTTGATATACCAGGCGGTGGAGTCCTTCATGGCCACCGTGGACTCGGCCTGGTTGTCCAGCAGGACGGTGACCGCCCCGGTGTCGGGGTCCACCTGCTCCACCCGGGTGTAGGTCCTGGGCTCGATATACAGCCCGCCCCGGGGGAAGGAGGCGTAGGCGGCGGCCATCTCCAGGGTGGTGACGCCGTTGGTGAGGCCGCCCAGGGCCATCTGGGCCAGGCCGATGTCGGTGAATACGGTGCCGTTGTTCTCCTCCTGGACCACCAGATGGTCGGTGCTGAAGCCCAGGTTGTTCACCAGGAAGTCAAAGGCCACCTGGGGACTGATATAGTTGGCCAGCACCTTGACGGCCACCGTGTTCACCGAGTCCTCCACGGCGGTATAGATGTTGGCGAGACCCTGATAATAGCCCACGGAGTTCACCGGCCAGGGGCTTCCCCCGTCGCCGTCGAAGCTGTATGGGGAGTCGTCCACCACGGTGGCGGGGGTGATGACCCCCAGGTCCAGGGCGGGGGCGTAGACGGCGATGGGCTTGATGGCCGAGCCGGGCTGCCGCAGGGACTGGGTGGCCCGGTTGGTGAGCAGGCTCCCCGTCTTTTCGCCCACGCCGCCGGCCAGGGCCACCACATTGCCCGTCTCGTTGTCGATGACGGTGATGCCCGACTGGAGCTGCTGGCCCGTGGAGGAGATGGAGTCGAAGTTGCTCAGGTCCTCATACACCGCGTCCACCTTGGCCTGGACCTCCGGGTCCAGGGTGCAGTAGATGGAGAGCCCGCCGCTGTATACCATCTGGGAGGCGTAGAGCCTGGACCAGCCGTACTCGGTCTGGAGGTCGGCGATCACGTCCTGGATGAGCTGGTCCTCAAAATAGGTATAGACGGTGGTGGCGCTGGTGCTCCGGCCCACAAAGACCAGCTCCTCGGCCACGGCGGCGTCGTACTCGGCCTGGGTGATATAGCCCTGATCCATCATCTCATAGAGGATGGTCTCCTGGCGCTGCTTGTTCTGCTCCCTGGTATAGTCGGAGATGTAGGGGTCATACCGGGAGGGGTTGTTGGTGATGCCGATGAGGCTGGCGCACTCGGCCAGGGAGAGCTCCGACACCGGCTTTCCAAAATAGGTCTCGGAGGCGGTGCCCACGCCGTAGCAGTTCTCGCCCAAATAGATATAGTTGAGGTACATCCAGAGGATCTCCTCTTTCTCGTAGTTGCGCTCGAACTCCAGGGCCTGGAAGATCTCCAGGATCTTCCGCTTCACCGTGACGTCGTCGTTCTGGGTCATGTTCTTGATGAGCTGCTGGGTGATGGTGGAGCCGCCGAAGGTGTCCCGCATGCCCAGGAACATGTTGAAAAAGGCGCCGACGGTCCGCTTCCAGTCCACGCCGTTGTGCTTCCAGAAGCGCTGGTCCTCAATGGCCACCAGGGCGTTGATGAGGTCCTCGGGGATCTCCTCGTAGTCCACCTTCACCCGGTTCTCCTCCCCGTGGAGGGTGCGCAGCTCCTTGGCCTCGCCGGTGGCGGGGTCGGTGTAGTAGATGGTGGAGGAGAGGTTCATGGAGTAGGCGCTGGCGTCCAGATAGGACTGGGGGATGATGACGGTCTGGATATAGGTGGCCGCGAAGCAGGCCAGAATCGCGCCGGTGGTGCAGCCGATCAGGATCAGGGTGCCGAGGACCTTCAGCACGTTCAGGAGCACTCTGCCTGCCCTGCCCTTCCGCTTGGGGCGCCGGGGGGGCTCCCCGCTCTGATGCGTCGTTCGTCTTGTCTCTGCCAAGTGAAATACCTCCGTTCCCGGCCCGAGGGCCGCACGGTCCCGTGGGGTTCGTCCTGTCCGCCCGCCGGCCCGCCGCCGCGTCCGGTCATGGCAAGACGATTATATTATAGTGGAAAAGCCCCCATTTGTCCACCCTGCTGTGCTCCACTTTTCTCCCTTTCGGCCCGTGGGCAAAATTTGGCTCGTCCAGCCCTTGCATTTTCCCGGCGCTCAGGGTACAATATGCCTAGAAAGAAGAAGGGCGGTGCCAGCCACCATGAGCGACGAGTACGGCGGTAATTTTGTCAGCCTCACCGACGAGGACGGCAACGAGATCGAGCTGGAGCATCTGGATACCATCGAATACAACGGCGCGGTCTACATGGCCTTTTTCCCCGTGGAGGAGGCCGATGAAAACGGCGAAGCCCCCGAGGAAGAGGATGAAGACGGCGGTCTCATCATTCTGAAGGTGGTGGAGCTCGACGGCGAGGAGCAGCTTGCCACTCTGGATGACGGAGAGGAGCTGGAGGCCGTCTATCAGCAGTTTATGGACTCCCTCTTCGAGGAAGAGGAGGACTGACCTTCTCCTGCTCGGTGCGTGATGGTTTCTTTTTAAACCCACATCTCTGAAACGGGACGCCGCGCTCGTGCCGTGGCTTGCAGGCCTCCCGGCCTCCCTTGCGGAGCGTTGGAAGTTGGAAGCAGTAAAGCGGCGCGGAGGCGACCCACCTGCCATTTCGTGCAGGTTTGATCAGAGCCACACGGCCAGAGCGGGAGATCCTTTTATCCCTGCGGGGAAGCCTTTTCCGTCCTCTCTTTTTGGAGAGGGCGGTTTTTCTCTGTTTTGACGGCATAAAATCGTAAATTTTTTGTGAAACAAGGGGTTTTCTCCTCCCCAGAGGGCAGATTGGGGCTTGCAAGCCGGCCTTATTTCTTGTATAATGACTCATTGAGTCGCCAGAGCGCGCCAAGCGCCCCCTGGCCCCCGGGGCGGGCAGTTCCCGCCCAGCCGTCCCGCCGGCGTCGTTCCGGCGGGAGTCAACGCACATTTTTTTGAGAGGACTGAGCAATAGCAATGAGTGCTTCCCGTGAAAAGAAACAGCGCGTCGCCCAGGCCGCCAACGGCCCCACCGAAAAGGAGCGCCGCGCCGCCGAGGCCGCCCGCAAGGAGCGGAGCAAGCGCACCCTTTACACCGTGGTGGGCGTCATTCTGGCCGTGCTGGTCATCGCCCTGCTGGTATGGCACACCGGCATCTTTGAAAAGGGCAAGGTGGTGGCCACGGTGAACGGCAGGGACTACACCTTGGCCGAGATGGGCTACTACTATTACCCCACCGCCTATGCATACAGCCAGTACGGTCTGACCATGGACGAGGAGACCCTGCGGCAGAGCGCTGTGGACGATCTCCAGCAGTATGCCGCCCTGGCCGCCGCCGCCGAGGCCGAGGGCTTCGCCCTCTCCGAGGAGGGCGCCCAGAGCGTGGAGGACACCATCTCGGAGATCAAGACCTACGCCGCTCAGAGCGGCACCTCCTTCAAGACCTATATCCGCAGCGTGTACGGCCCCTATATGACCGAGAACCTGCTGCGGGAGTGCCTGACCCGGGACACCCTGGCCCAGGAGTATTACAGCGCCCACGCCGACACCCTGACCTACACCGACGACGAGCTCACCGCCTACTACGAGGAGCACGCCGACGATATGGACACCTTCACCTACTCCTCCGTGTTCATCGACGGCTCCGCCCCCTCCACCACCGACGCCGACGGCAACACCGTGGAGGCCACCGACGCTGAAAAGACCGCCGCCATGACCACCGCCAAGGCCACCGCCGACAAGCTGCTCCAGGACCTGGAGGACGGCGGCGACTTCGCCGCCCTGGCCGCCGAGGCCACCGCCAGCGAGGATACCGAGAGCTATGAGACCACCGTGGTGGGCGCCAGCCTGGCCAACGGCTTCTCCACCGGCAGCACCGACTGCGTCGCCTGGCTCACCGACGCCGCCCGGACCGAGGGCGACCTCACCACCATCGAGGTGGCCGACAGCGGCTACTGGGTGCTGCGCTTCACCAGCCGCGCCCTGGACACCGAGAGCTACGGCTCCGCCGACGTGCGCCACATCCTGGTGAAGGCCGAGCTCACCCAGGAGGACGACCCCAGCACCGAGGACGTGGACGAGAGCACCGTCCCCACCCAGGAGGCTCTGGACGCCGCCGAGGCCAAGGCCCAGGAGATCCTGGACGAGTACGCCGCCGGCGAGCAGACCGCCGAAGCCTTCGGCGCCCTGGCCGAGGAGTATTCCGAGGACCCCGGCTCCAACACCAATGGCGGCCTCTACGAGAACATCACCCCCACCACCAGCTTCCTGCCCGCCTTTATCGACTGGACCTTCGCCGAGGGCCGTGAGAGCGGCGACACCGGCCTGGTGGAGAACGACCAGGAGGGTCAGTACGGCTGGCATGTCATGTACCTCCAGGATCACACCCTGACCTGGAAGAACACCGCCGAAAACGCCCTCACGAGTGATGCCCTCTCCGCCTGGACCACCGGGATCGAGGAGACCTACCCCGTCACCACCAACGAGACCAACCTGGCTCTGCTGGGCTGAGTCTGTACCGTCATCCCCCGGAGGCTCCCTCCGGGGGATTTTTTTCAAGGAGGATACCGCATGGATGAACGTTTTCTCCGCACCCGAATGCTCCTGGGCGGCGACGCCATGGAGCGGCTGGAACAGGCCCACGTGTGCGTGCTGGGCCTGGGGGGCGTGGGCAGCTGGTGCGCCGAGGCCCTGGCCCGCTCCGGCGTGGGGGAGCTCACCCTCATGGACCAGGACACCGTGGAGCTGAGCAACCTCAACCGGCAGGCCCAGGCCCTGGAGACCACCTTGGGCCTCCCCAAGGCGGAGGCCCTGGCCCGGCGGGTGCTGGCCGTAAACCCCGCCTGCCGGGTCCACCCCGTCCAGGGGCGCTACGAGGCCGGTACCCGGGAGACCTTCTTTGCCGTCCATTACGACTATATCGTGGACGCCATCGACCTGGTGAGCTGCAAGCTGGACCTCATCGAGACCGCCCTGAGCCGGGGGGTGCCCGTCATCTCCGCCCTGGGCACCGGCAACAAGCTGGACGCCTCCCTGCTGCGGGTGTCCGACATCTCCAAGACCGAGGGCTGCCCCCTGGCCCGGGTGGTCCGCAAGGAGCTGCGGAGCCGGGGCATCCACCATCACAAGGTGGTCTGGTCCCCCGAGGCGGCCAGGACCCCCGGCGCCGCCGGCGAGGCGCCCCCTCCCGGCCGCCGGAGCATCCCCGGCAGCGTGGTGTGGGTGCCGGCCACCGCCGGACTGCTGCTGGCCGGCGAGGTGGTCATGGACCTCACCGGCGTGCGCTGACAGAAGGAGGGAGACAGCATGGCGCGAAACGACCTTCCCCAATGGGTGCGCTGGGCCCGGGAGCTTCAGGCCCTGGCCCAGGCGGGGCTGGAGTACTCCAAAGACCCCTTTGACCGGGAGCGGTTCCGGCGCGTCCGGGAGATCGCCGCCGAGATGGCGTCCGAGGGCACCGGCCTCCCCCTGGAGCGGGTGGAGGACCTCTTCTGCGGGGAGTCCGGCTACCAGACCCCCAAGCTGGTGGTCCGGGCCGCCGTCATCCGGGACAGAAAAATTCTCCTGGTCCAGGAGCGCAACGGCCTCTGGGCCCTCCCCGGCGGCTGGGTGGACGAGGACCAGTCCATCGCCTCCAACGCCGCCAAGGAGGTCATGGAGGAGGCCGGGGTCCGGGCGCGGCCCCTCCGGCTCATCGCCGTCCAGGACCGGGACCGCCACCACCCCAGCCCCTATATCTACGGGGTGTGCCAGCTGTTCGTCCTCTGCGAGGACCTGGGCGGCGCCTTCGTCCCCAACATCGAGACCCTGGGCAGCGGCTGGTTCGCCCCCGGCGGACTGCCGCCCCTGGACCTGGACAAGACCACCCCCGAGCAGATCGCCCTGTGCTTCACCGCCCAGGCCGACCCCAACTGGACCGTCCCCTTCGACTGAAGCATCCGCTCTTGACTGGAAAGGAGGCATTTCCATGGTATCCTGCATCGCCCTGCTCCTCGCCCTCGCCCTGCTCTTCCCCGCCGCCGTACCCGCCGAACCCGCTCCCCCCGCGGACGCCAACCAGGAGGTGGCCGCCTGGGCGGACGCCCTCTTCGCCCAGGACGACGCCCAGATGCTCTGCTTCTGCCTGCCGGGCACCGGCCCCGTCGCTCTCCCCCTGGACGCCGGGCACTTCCAGCAGCCGGTGAAGGACCTCCTGGCCGGCCAGAGCTGGCAGCGCCAGGAGACCTATGTGGACACCGAGGCCCCTTACGGCGCCTGGTCCCTGACCCTCTCCGGCGGCGGCGTCAGCCTGACCGTCTCCTCCAACAGTCCCCAGCTCCAGTGCGGCGTCCCCAGGGAGGACGGCAGCGGCGCGGTCTGGTACACCGCCCAGAGCGGTGAAAGCCTCCTCCCCGCCCTGGTGGACCTGTGGCACGGCCCGGACCTCCGCTACGCCATGGTATCCCTCCCCGACCAGGCGGACACCCCCCAGACCCTGGCCAGCCGCTACGGCGACGCCTTCCAGTCCCTCTACCTGGCCTCCGACGCCATCACCGGCTTCCAGCTCACCGGCTGCCAACCCCTGGAAGAGACCCCCGGCGGCGCGGAGCCCGTGGGACTGCGCCTCACCTACGCCCTG
>DXDV01000082.1 GCA_019115345.1 Candidatus Intestinimonas stercorigallinarum
GGCCCAGGAGGGCACTACGGTGCTGGTCTCCTCCCACAATCTCCGGGAGCTGGAGGACGTGTGCGACCGGGTGGGCATCCTCTCCCACGGGAAGGTCCTCATCGAGCGGAGCCTCACCGACTTGCAGGAAAACCTGGTGAAGATGCAGGTGGTCTTTCAGGAGCGGGAGATGCCCAAGCTCCCCGCCGACATGGAGGTCCTCCACGTCACCCAGGTGGGGCGCATCCACACCCTCATCGTCCGGGGCAACGCCACCGACGTCACCAACCGTCTGGCGGTCTACGCCCCCATTCTCCTGGAAGCCCTGCCCCTGACCCTGGAGGAGATTTTCATCTATGAGCTGGGAGGTGAGGACTATGCGGTCCGCGACGTCATCCTCTGAGAAGGAGCGGCGGTTTTACCCCGCCCTGTGGAAAAAGAATATGGCCCGGTTCTGGCCCATCTGGGCGGTGTATGGCCTCATCTGGCTGACGGCCCTGCCGGTCTCCCTCCTCCTCGCCGTCCAGAGGGACCCCGGCGGCGGGGTCAACGGTCTCACCCAGGCCGGCTACTTCGCGTCCGTCACCGTCCGGGAGCTGGCCTGCTCCCCCACGGTCCTGGCGGCCGTCGGCTTTGCCATCCTCTCGGCCATGGCCGTCTTTTCCTACCTCTACAACAGCCGCAGCGTGGCCTTCTACCACGCCCTGCCCCTGCGCCGGGAGGACCTCTTCCTCACCAACTATCTCTCGGGGCTCTCCTTCACCGTGCTGCCCGCCCTGGCCGTCTTTGCCCTCACCCTCCTCACCGAGCTGGCCCTGGGGGACGCCGACCTCCGCGGGCTTCTGGCGTGGTTGCTGGTCCAGGTGCTGGCCAACTTCTTCTTCTACTCCTTCGCCGTATTCTGCGCCATGTTCACCGGTCACATCCTGGCCCTCCCCACCTTCTACGGCATCCTCAACGTGCTGGCGGTGGGGCTTCTGGAGCTGGTCAACCTGGTCCTCTCCTCCTTTGTCTACGGCTATACCCGGGTGGGGCGGCTGGACGACCTGTGCGTCTGGCTGAGTCCGGCCTTCCGGATGACCGACAGCATACGGGTGGAATACCGATGGGAAGAGGACTACGGCGTCCTGCTGGGGGCCTCCTGCCAGGGCATGGGCACCGTCCTTCTCTACGCCCTGGCGGGGCTGGTCCTCGCCGTGGCCGCCCTCTCCCTCTACCACCGCCGCCACCTGGAGGGGGCCGGCGACGTGGTCACCGTGACCTGGAGCAGGCCCATCTTCAAGTACGGCGTGGGCGTCTGCGCCGCCCTCTCGGCGGGGCAGTTCTTCTACCAGGTCTTTCAGTCCGTCCTCCCCCATGGGGGCTGGCCCCTGCTGGGCTTCCTGCTGGTGTGGGGGGCCATAGGCTACTTCGTGGCCGAGATGCTCCTCCAGAAGAAATTCCGGGTCTTCCGCAAGAGCTGGAAGGGCTGCGCCGCCCTCTGCCTGGTCCTCACCGGCCTCATGGCGGTGATGGAGCTGGACCTCACCGGCTTCGAGCGGCGGACCCCCGACCCCGACCGGGTGGTGTCGGCCTACCTGAGCTGCGGCTCCATCGCCCCATATGACAGCGGGGACCAGCCCATCTCCACCAGCGACCCGGCCCTCATCCAGGAGATCGTGGACCTCCACCAGGCCATCGTGGACGAACAGGCCGTCCAGGAGAACTGGGCGCGGGGCCACAGCTACGGGACCCTGACCCTGGCCGGCGGGCAGCGGGTGGACGTCCAGACCGCCGGCGGCAGCCGGGTGAGCATCCAGTACACCCTCATCGGCGGCGACGTGATGGAGCGGGAGTACTACATCGGCTACGACGCCCAGACCCTGACCGACCCGGACTCCGCCGCCGGGCGGCTCAGCGCCATCCTCAACCGGCCTGAGGTCATCCAGGAGGCCTACTTCCCCCAGGAGCGGGAGGACGGCGCCATGTACCTCTCCGGCATCAACCTGAGCCTCTACAACACCGAGACGGAGGAGTACGAGACCCATCCCGTCCCCGTGGCCTGGCAGGAGGAGGTGATCCAGGCCCTCCAGGACGACATCGCCCACGGCGACCTGGGCCGCCGCTACCTGATGGACGATATGGAGCGGCTGGAGAACTGCTACTACACCGACCTGGAGCTCACCTACCAGTGGTTCGCCCCCGAGAAGAGGGACACGACGGTGCGCATCACCCTCCAGACCACCGCCGTGGAGACCCTGGACACCCTGCGGGAGGCGGGCATCCTGGACGACACCCACATCCTGGAGACCCAGTGGGAGCGCAACATCATCGATCACGCCTTTTATGACTAAGCCATTGCCGGAGGGCCCGCCGCGGAAGCGGCGGGCCCTCGCTGCGCTCTCCGAAAGCAGGACCATGCCCCGACTCCGTCATTCTGAGGCCGTAGGCCGAAGAATCCGTAGTCCCGTCCCCTTCCCTTGCTGTCACGCACAAGGACGGGGATGCGGATTCTTCGCCTTCGGCTCAGAATGACAAAGGGGGGCGCTCAGAATGACAGTGGGGGACACGGTGCTTCGCCCCCTC